>CAZOJR010000007.1:0-2986 GCA_964580165.1 uncultured Gaiellales bacterium | reverse complement strand
GCTTCATACTCCACCAACCAGAGCGGATAGTAGAGGAGGGACAGGGTCTCCCTGAATGTGAACAGGTGGCTATTGGGTGAAGTTGCTCCCGCCAGGGGTTGAAGTGCCGACCTTCGTCCTCTCTCGGCGACATCTGCTCCCTCTCGTTCCACTCCGAGAACAGCCGCCGATGAATCCAGTTCTCCCGCCAGAAGTGGCACCAAGAGCTCCCGCCCGGTAACCCGGGGTCGTGTCACCCCCAGGACTTCGAAATCAGTCGCAGCCTGATAGAAGCGACGTTCCTGCAGGCGGGGCTCCTTAACCCCTTCTCTCACCAGCCGGAGATCCAATCGCTCACCGGCGCCTTCGGAGCCTGAGTCGGACAGCAGCATGGCAGGAGAACCCACCGCTTCGGTTTGCGTCCTGTACTTGTGACCGAATTCCCAACCGGTGAGCAACGTTCGATATTCCCAGATCGGAACATAGATTAGACGGGCATCAATCAGTCGCGCACCGCGGGCGCACTCATCCACGCCAGGATGGTCGCGCAGCCAGACAGCACCGGCGGCCGCAGCCTCCAGACGATTCACCCGCACCGGGAAGTACCAGCGAGAGATGCCTTCCCGCTTCATTGACACCACTCTCACTCCACAGTGACCGCAGGTAAGGATACGGCGGCCTTCTCTGGCCATCAGGGGACCAGCGCACTGGGGACATTGAACCGAGTGTAGTGCCTCCTCATCGGGGACCTTGCCGGAAGCCGCGAGATCGAAAACTGCGGGGGAATACGCGAGGCCCGCGACCGCACCGTTCGGCGCGGTCGCGGGCTGATCCTGAGCCAAGTCCGCACAATAGACGGTCGAATACATCCGCCCTCGTGCCAAGGTTGACCCGCAAAAGGCACAAACCGCCAAGTCAGCGTATCCGGGCATGGCTACGGCTGCTCCGCACTGCGGGCAATCGGCATTAATCGAATCGCTGTCCCCCGGAATATCTATCATCCTGCTAATCTATCGCCGTGATAGCACCGGGTCTTGAGTTCTCCTTGCCCACGAGCCTCGCCACAGATACCTCGGATGTCTACGCGTAGCGCAGCACGCCGGCCACCCCGCCGAGTTCATCAAGCAGCGGCAGATTCTCTCCCACCTCTACTTCCCCGTTCTGGACAATCGCCAGGCGAACAATCTCTCCGACCGCATCTATGACCGGCACGGGAACTCCACCACATACGGGGCAACGTTCGACGGTGGTCAATCCGACCCAGCCGCACTCCACGCACCGCCACCCCGGCACTCGGTAGTTGCGATCGACCAGCAGAGTTTGAACTTGGTGGCGGCCCAACGCGCCGAGCACGTCGTCAAAACCCGAGACTCCCCGACCACCTCGGCCAAGACCTTCTTTGATGCGCCCGGTCAGGGCCACCAACTCCTCGTGCCGGGCATTCCGCACGGCCTGACGTGCGCTTACTATCATCTGCCCGGTCGTTGCCCCTGCATCGAAGGGTATCTCAGCTACAATCCTGGCCGCTTCAGTAACCGGTAGAATCCGCCGGAAAGCTTTGGCGATATCGTGCTGCGAACACAGAACTACACGTTCTACTCCCGCCTCATCCAGCAACTTGGCCAGAGCCACACCAACTTCCTTGAAGTGCAGATCGACCAATGTATCCTGCCGGGCTGCCGCGTAATACTCCTTGACCGACACCTCTCCGGTCTCACGATCGCTGCTTCGCAACCACGGACCCACTAGATCATCCTCTTGAGTCACGCCCCACTCATCCACCAAAAACAGAGTGGACTCGTCACGGCTTACGCGAGCCACGACGAACGGCTCGAGGAGAGAGAGCGCGTGTGCAAGCGGACGCACATGCGGCGAGGGCTCAATAATCACTCGATTGACGAGGCGGAAAGGAAGCTCCATTCGCTCTTCATAGCCAGCCGCTCCATCCACGAATACGATCAGCCCCTCGGTCCCTGGGTTCACGTCGTACCTAATTACATCGAGCACATGATCCAGGTCTGCCTGGAGAACCCGCCTGTCGTCTTTTGAAACCCCAATTTCCTTGGTAATGCGGTTGAACTCGCTGCGCAAGAACACCGGAGCCACCAACCTCCAATCGTCCAACCGGCTGGTTGATAAGGTAATGGTCAAAAATGCTGGTCCCGATGCGTGCGCTCCGGCCAATCCCCTCAGTTTCTCTTTGGCCGCCTTGACGCTATCGATCATGAGTCGCCGCCCTCCGCCCTGTCGCTCACTTCTGAAGGCTCATGCTCTAACTCTAAGGTTGACCCGCTTTCTACAGATGTACCGACGATCTCTTGAGCACGCATAGCTTGCTCTCTACGCCAGCGCTCCTCTCTCTCGCGGAATTTATCAATCAAGGCAGCCTTCCCTTTATCGTGGGTGGGTTCCGCCATATTCAAGGTGCCCGGATCGGACAAAGACGCTCTCAGCTTCTGTTTCGGCGTGAGGGGGCGCTCTCTGCCGGAGCGTTCAACCTTTTTGTCCGCCATCATGTCCCCTTTCAGTACCTAGAAGGCGCAGCTTGGACACCGGCCATGTCCCTGATTACTACCCAGCGCCCGAGTGGACCTAACCCTCCCGGACCTAACCCTCTATGTCCATTTGTGTTCTTCCCCCGGTTGGGCATATTGTGGATATTGCTGAGTCCCTCACTCTTGGAGGAGCTTGCTTCATGGATGATTTCGAGAAATTGGGCTCTTTCTACCTCGGTCGCAAGTATGCTCTGTCCACGAAGGAAACAGGCGACCCCTTCTTGTACGATTCGAGAGACCTTGTAACCCACGGAGTCTGCGTGGGCATGACCGGCAGCGGCAAGACCGGCCTCTGCGTTGGTCTCTTGGAAGAGGCCGCAATCGATGGTATCCCATCTATTGTCATAGACCCCAAGGGTGATCTGGCCGACCTCCTGTTGACATTCCCCGATCTCCGGCCCGAGGATTTTCTCCCTTGGATCAACCAGGAAGAAGCGGCCAAAAAAGGTCTT
>CAZOJR010000006.1:10973-21406 GCA_964580165.1 uncultured Gaiellales bacterium | reverse complement strand
ATAGAGGTCGAGACCGGGGAGTTCCAGACCGTCTTTGACCAGGCCCTGGTGATCGCCGACCGCTATGGAGGGTATCTGGTCAGCTCGACCTCCTACGCAAGTGGCGAGGAAGACAGTATGAGAAGCGGCACCGTGGTCATCCGGATACCGAGCGGCGATTTTGTCCAGGCACTGAGGGACGCGGACAGTCTCGGGATGCTCAAGAACCAGTCGCTCTCTACCCAGGATGTGACCGAGGAATACGTCGATCTCGAGGCCCGTATCAAGAATTCCGAAGCATATGTGCAATCCATGATTGCTCTGCTCGACAAAGCCGGGACCGTGGAGGAGATACTACAGGTACAGTCGGTACTGGCCGGTGCTCAACAGGATCTGGAGGCACTGAAGGGCCGTATGCGCTATCTGGAGGAGCACACAAGCTTCTCGACCATCACCATGACCGTCTATGAGACCGGGGTGGAATCCCTGCCGTCTTCAGATTGGGGAGTCACAGCGGCTCTCAAAGACGGGCTGCATAATCTTGTCAAGGCTTTCAACGCGATTATTCGCGGCCTGGGAGTCCTGGTGCCTGTGTTGATTGTGCTGGCCGTCATTGCCTACATCGTATATCGGGTCTGGCGAACGGCGGCACGCCGGAATCAGGAGCGCCGGCAGCTATACCGGCAGCCGTATCCTCAAACTTGGAGTGGACAACCGGGCGTTCAACCTGACGCGCCCGGTCATCCGCAAACGGGCGCGCAATCCTTTTCGCAAATGAGTACACAGCCTGTTTCGCAACCTGGTTTGCAGACCGCTGCCCAAGACGAACAGGAGCAGCAGAATTGAAGACCGCCGCGGGGAGCACCGGAATTGGTGCTCCCCGCGGCGCCGGTGTATACTGCCTACCTCGCGCCAGACAATCCGGCGGTGGCCCATAGCGGTCCTGTCCGGCGGTGCGAGTACAATTCTATACAGCACCCCTGCTCCGGCAGTGAGGCCGGGGCCGCCCAGACCGTAGGAGGTGACCCAAACTGAACAGCTATGAGCTGGTTCTAATCCTGCGCAGCGATGCTACGGATGAAGAACGAACCGCGGTGCTCAATCGCACCAAAGAGATCATCACGGGTGACAAAGGCAACATCGTGAAGATCGATGAGTGGGGCAAGAAGCGTCTCGCATATGAGATCAAAGACTCTTTAGACGGCGTCTACTACATCCTCTATTTCGAGGCAACAGCCAAAACACTGGACGAGGTAACTCGAGTCCTCGGCATAACCGACAGTGTGCTCCGCTTCATGCCTATCCGGCGTGAAAAGTCGTTCGGTCCTGTGGAGCAAGCTGCTGCACCCGAACCAGTGGCCGGAGAAGCCTAGCCAAAGGAGCAGAGATGGCTCGCAGTTTCGCGCGCGCAGTTCTTGCAGGCAATCTGACCCGTGATCCCGAGCTCCGCCAAACGCCGAATGGCACCTCTGTGTGCCAGTTCGGAATAGCGGTGAACCGGAGCTACAAGGACGCCACAGGACAGTGGGCAGAAAGAACTAGTTTCTTCGATGTAGTGGTGTGGGGGCCTCAAGGCGAGAATTGCGCACGCTATCTGGCGAAGGGGCGCCAGGTGGCGATTGACGGACGGCTCGAGCAGCGTTCCTACGATGCCCAAGATGGTTCTAAGCGTAGCAAAGTGGAGATCGTTGCCGAGAACGTAGTTTTCATGGGCTCATCCGGGGAGGCTCGTGAACCCATGGCGCGCGGACAGGCCCAACCTACATCCGGCGCGGCTGCGCAGGATGATTTCCGTGATATCGATTTCGGGGGCGACGACATACCTTTTTAGTCGTTCCCAAGGAGGTTAAAGAAGTGGCGAATCCCAAGAAGCAGCAAAGGCGCACACGGCCGGCATCGGGTTCACGCCGTCGCAAGTACTGCTTTTTCTGCAAGGAAGGCATCGAGGAAGTCGACTACAAGGACTACACCACGCTTCGCCGGTTCATGTCCGAGCGAGGGAAGATTCGTTCTCGACGCACTACCGGCGCGTGCCGCCGCCATCAGCGCCAAGTGGCCGTGGCGATCAAACGGGCTCGCGAGATTGCGCTGCTGCCATACAGCAGTCGATAGGAAGCCGCAGACTTCATGCAGACCGGGCCGGTAAACACGCCGTCTGCATCCCCGCTCTTGGCGGTGGGCAAAGCAACTGCGGCCACCACCATTATGGGACTGTTGCTGGCCATCCTGCCTTTCGCGCCCGCGATCATCGTCCCGTTTTTGGCGTTGCCGTTAGCACACATCGTCGCGAGACGGGGGACACAGTATGGTCTGATCGTCGCGGTGCTTTCGGCGGCGTTGGTTTACGTGGGCGCTGGGGCTCCGGCGGCAGTGCTGGTGCTTTTCTTTGTTCTGGGCATTGGTGTGATGCTGGGCCGCGCGATTCTCCGAGGCTGGAAGTTCGAGTGGTCCATTGCCTTGACTGCCGGCGGGGCGTTCGTGGCCATGGTTTTGTGGGGCCTGGTCTTGTGGCTGGTCTTCGATGTCGGTCTCGCGTGGCTAAGAGAGGTTGCATACAGTGCGATCGACGACACGGCGGCTCGGTATGTGCAGATGGGCTTGAACGCCGAGTCGGCCGAGGTCGTTTCCGGCCAGCTCGAGCGTCTGGTGAACGTTATCCCCTTTGTGAGTCCGGGGCTGGCGGGCATGGCTGCGATCTTGCTGGCCGTCTGTTCGATGGGACTGGCCTATCTGATCTTTCCCCGGCTTCGTGAGAAGGTGGGCGTTGCTTTATGCCTGTCCGGATTTCGGATGCATTGGAGTGCCGCGTACGCCTCGATCGCCGGGCTGGCAATGCTGTTGCTTGCCCGGGGTGACGGCAGTTGGCGCACCGTGGTCATGTATGTGGGCATCAATGTGCTGCTGGTCTCACAGACGCTGTTCTTCGTTCAAGGCATGGCGGTGGCACGTTGGTTTGCTGTCAACCGCCGTATGGGACGCGGGACTCAAGTGATTTTTTACGTAGGGGCTACTCTGGCGCAGATGCTATTCCAACTGACCGGGTTGGTGGGGTTGTTTGATACATGGGTTGATTACCGCAAACGTTTCGCTCGCAAGAGTCCTGATACCGGCTCGACGGGCGGCATTCACAAGGAGTGACTATGGAAGTGATTCTGCTTCAGGATGTGGATAGGTTGGGCAGTAAGGGCGAGATTGCCAATGTTTCGGAAGGATACGCGCGCAACTTCCTGCTGCCGCGCAAACTGGCCGAGATAGCCACCCCGGGACGCATTATCCAGGTTCGGAAGATCATGGAGGAAAAGGCGGCGCATGCGCGGCGGGAGGCCGAGCGGGCCGACGAGACCAGGGATATCCTCAGCAAAACGGTTCTCACCATTGCTGTTCCGGCAGGATCGAGCGAGCGGCTCTTTGGATCGGTGACCAACCAGGATATCGCCGACGCTATCTACGCGGCGCGGAAGATTAAAATTGATAAGCGCAACATTGATCTGGAAGATCCCATCAAGCTGTTGGGCACCTACATAGTCAAGGTTGACGTGCATAGCAGTGTGGAGCCGGCCGAAGTCAAGGTCATAGTTGTTCCGGAGGAACGCAAGGCATAAGGTCTCGGTTGCCGATCTCTGTGATGGGGAGGGAGGGGCATATATGGAGGCTATGAGAGACGGAGAAGTACGGCTCCAAGGAGAGGCCGATTACGTCTTGCCTCAGAATGTCGATGCCGAGATCTCGGTGTTGGGCGCCGGCATGCTCACACCCAACGTCATTCCGAGCGTAAGCGAGATCATTCGGCCCCACCACTTCTACCGGCAGGCTCATCAGCGTATTTACGAAGCCATCGAGGACTTGTTCTCGCGTGGTGAACCCATCGATCCGATCACCGTGTGCGAGGAACTGGCCAACCGGGCCGCTCTCGAGATGGTGGGGGGCAGGGCGTACGTTCACAGCCTGGTGACGGCTGTTCCGGCGGCAACCAACGCGCGGCAGTATGCCGAGATCGTTCGAGAGAACTACTACCTGCGCTCGCTGATCAGAGTGGGCGGAGAGATTACCGAGATGGCGTACCGTCGGGAGCATCCTCCGATGGATCTGATTGACCGGGCCGAACAGATGGTGTTCGACATCTCGCAGACCCGGGTGGTCGGTGAGTTCTCTCCTCTCTCGGAACTGATCGATGAGAGCTGGCCGGAGTTGGAACGCACCATGACCGAGGGGCATCAGTCGGTGGGCTGTGCCACCGGGTTTCGTGATCTCGACTACATCATCGGTGGTTTCAGACCCTCCAATCTGGTGATCTTGGCAGCACGGCCCTCGATGGGCAAGACCGCCCTCGCCCTCAATGTCGCCCGCAACGTGGCGGTCGATCAGGGCAAGGGAGTGGCGCTGTTCAGCCTGGAGATGTCAAAGATGGAGATCACTCACCGGATGATGTGTTCGGAGGCTCGAGTCGATCACTGGCGGGTGCAGCGAGGAATGCTTCAGCCTAATGAATGGAGCAAGCTGGCGGCGGCTTGTACACCTCTCCACACAGCTCCGATATTCGTTGACGACAGCGCCTCGCTCAATCTGATGGAGATTCGCGCCAAGGCCCGGCGCCTCAGGGCGAAAGAGAAGAATCTGGGGTTGATCATCCTCGACTATCTACAATTGATGATGGGCGACATCGGCGCTGAGAACCGGCAGCAGGAGGTATCCCGCATCTCTCGGGGGCTCAAGATTCTGGCCCGCGAATTGGAGGTGCCTGTGCTTGCCCTCTCACAGCTTTCTCGACAGGTAGAACAGCGAGCCGGAAACAAGCCTGTGCTTTCAGACCTGCGCGAGTCAGGCAGTATCGAGCAGGACGCTGATGTGGTTCTGTTCATCTATCGCGATGAGGTGTACAACCGGGACAGTTCCGACAAAGGTACGGCCGAGATCATCGTAGGTAAGCAACGCAATGGACCCATCGGCGATTGCAGGCTGGCCTTTGCCCAGAGTTACACCAGATTCGCCGATCTGGCCGACAAAGGTCTGACCCCGTAGACCGTCCCACCGGCATCTCCGAGGATGAGCGCCGGGGAGGCGTAATGACCACACGAGCAGACAAGCGCTACGATGTAATCATTGTGGGCGGCGGTCCGGCCGGCATTTTCGCTGCTCTCGAGTTGGCCCACCATTCCAAGCAGAGCGTCCTTCTTCTCGAGAAGGGCGCCGACATTTCCGAGCGCCGTTGCCCGGCCCGGAGTTTGGGTTCGTGCTCTCATTGCTCTCCCTGTGATATCACCACCGGCTGGGGCGGAGCCGGCGCTTTCTCCGACGGCAAGCTCACGCTCACTCCCGATGTGGGCGGATGGTTGAGTGAATACGTGGACACTGCGGTCGTCAGAGAACTCATAGACGATGTGGACGGGGTTTACCGGGGATTTGGAGCTCCTGAGCGTCTCTATGGTGATGATCCGAAGGCGTTCGGCCGTTGGTCGAATCTAGCGGCGCGGCAGGGTCTGCGCTTGGTGCGCTCACCGGTCCGCCATCTCGGTACCGAACGGGCGGCGGAAGTCTTAACCGCCATGCGGGCCGAATTGGAGGACAAGATCCACATACTCACCGGCACCGCAGTGACGGAGATACTGACCGCCCCAGATGAGACGCCGGCGGGAAACAAGAAGGCCGGTTGTCACAACCGCGGGTCCGGGAGATCTGGGCCGGCTTCTCGGCCGTCCGCTTGTGTCGCTGGGGTCATGACGGCCGGTGGTGACGTGTACGAGAGCCCCGTGGTAGTTGTGGCTCCCGGCAGGGAGGGATCGGCCTGGCTTACGGAAGAGGCGGAGCGACTGGGAATCCCACTGGCGAGCAACGCGGTGGATATCGGCGTGCGGGTGGAGGTTCCGGCCGGAGTGACCGACGATATGACCGAGGAGTTGTACGAGCCCAAGTTGCTCTACACGTCGCGTCACTTTGAGGATCAGGTGCGGACGTTCTGCATGAATCCGCACGGAGTGGTCTGCACCGAGAGTTGGGGCGATGCTGTCACGGTGAACGGCCACAGCTATGCCGACGCCGAGCGCAAGACGGCCAACACCAACTTTGCCTTGTTGGTTTCCACTCGTTTCACAGAACCTTTCAAAGAGCCGATTGAGTACGGTAAGTCCATCGCCCGTCTGGCGAATATGCTGGGTAAAGATATTCTCGTTCAGAGGCTGGGCGATCTCCAGACCGGGCATCGCACCACCGTGGAGAAGCTGCGGCGCAGCGTCGTGCAACCGACGCTGCGCGCCGCCACCCCGGGTGATCTGGCTTTTGCCTTGCCCTACCGTCACCTCCGCGACCTTATCGAAATGTTGGGCGCCCTCGACGCTCTTCTCCCGGGTGTAGGAGGTCACGACACCCTGCTTTATGGAGCAGAAGTGAAGTTCTACTCGTCCCGGTTGACTTTGGATTCTAGTCTGCAGACCCCGGTCGCCGGGTTGTACGCTGTTGGAGACGGGGCCGGGGTGACTCGTGGTCTGGTGCAGGCCTCGGCGTCGGGATTGATGGCCGCGCGGGCGATCTTGCGGGCGCTTTGAAGGCATTGCGGTGCATGGGCGTGCACCGCTCGTAGCAGGCGCCGCTCGCTTGCCGCCTCACTCGTTGCAGGTGGTGGTCGCCCGCCGCTCGTTTGCCGGCGATTCCCTTGCCGTTTTCTTGGAGTCTGTCCCTCACTAGCCTGGTGTAAACTGTCAGATGCGTGCAGCCGCAAGGCCGGCCTTGCCGGTCGTGTACGGAGTGATTTCTAGGTTCATGGACTGTCGGGAGGCATTGTGCCGGTTCTTGTTGTAGTGGGCGCCCAGTGGGGTGATGAGGGCAAAGGGAAGGTCACTGATCTACTGTGTGAGCAGGCCGACTTTGTGGTCAGGTACCAGGGTGGCAACAATGCCGGTCATACGGTAGAGAATAAACGCGGTAGGTTTGCGCTGCACCTGGTGCCATCGGGGATATTCAACCGCCGGGTAGTCGCCGTTATCGGAAATGGTGTGGTGATTGATCCGACCGTTCTTCGCGCAGAGATCGACGAACTCGAAAGCCGGGGGGTATCCACAGCGGGACTCAAGGTTTCGGGTAAGGCGCACCTCATCATGCCGTACCACATCATGCTCGACCATGTGCAGGAGACGCGCCTGGGCAAGGGCAAGATCGGTACCACTGGCAGGGGAATAGGACCGGCCTATGCCGACAAGGCGGCTCGCCAGGGAGTGCGCATGCAGGACGTGCTCGATCCGGCCGGTTTTCGCGAGCGGGTGATGACTACCATGCAGGCCAAGGCCGACTTGATGGCCCGCGCCTACGACCAGGACGTGGATAGTCTTGAAGCTGAGTGCGAGCGTTACATCGAGGCGGCGGAATCGTTGCGAACTTACGTGGAAGATACTGAACTGCTTGTGTGGAAGGCGGTCAGGGAGAATAAGGCGGTTCTGCTCGAGGGCGCGCAGGGCACCATGCTCGACTTGGATCACGGTACCTATCCATACGTAACGTCATCTAACCCCGTGGCCGGGTACGCGTGTGTGGGTGCCGGCATTGGCCCCATCGAGTTAAGCGAAATCTGGGGAGTCACCAAAGGGTACACGACCCGTGTAGGAGAGGGCCCGTTCCCAACCGAACTGACGGATGAAGTTGGTCAGAACCTGCGCGAATTGGGAAAGGAATTTGGCACCACCACAGGGCGCCCGCGCCGTTGTGGCTGGCTGGATCTGGTAGCGCTCCGCTACGCCGTACGGGTGAATGGAATGACCGGTCTCTGTGTCACCAAGCTCGATGTGCTCAATACGATGGATACCATCAAGATCTGCACCGCCTATCGTTACCGCGGCGAGGTCCTCGATGAGCTGCCGTCTGACCAGGTGGTCTTCGCGGAAGTCGAGCCCGTGTACGAGGAGATGCCGGGCTGGAAGACGGATATCTCTGGGGCGACCAGTATCCAAGACCTGCCTCAGGAAGCCATTGACTACCTGAATGTCATCATCAACAACGTACATATTCCCATATCGCTTGTTTCGGTGGGCCCGAGGCGAGAGCAGCACATCAAGGTGCCATATCCCAATGTGGGGCGCAGGCCGGGTCCTGGGGAGGTGCGCGAGTTTGATGATGCAAAGACCGATGAAGATGGGGATGCGCACGGTAACGGGTAGCGAAGATAGTGGAGGGAAGGGTGGCTTCTGACCGTCTGGACGTTCTTGTGGTGGGCGGAGGTGCGCGGGAACACGCGCTGGTTCGCAGCCTGGCCAAAAGCCCTAGGATCGGGCGGCTGATAGGCGCACCCGGCAACCCCGGCATAGAAGACGACGCAATGACCGTCGCGATAGAAGCCGACGACATTCCTTCCCTCGTCGCGTTCGTAGAACGCGAGAAGATCGATCTCACCGTTGTGGGGCCGGAAGCTCCGCTGGTAGCGGGTCTGGCCGATCAGTTGCGCTATCGTGGGTTTGCCGTATTCGGCCCTGAGATGGCCGGCGCCCGGCTGGAGGGCTCCAAGGCTTTTGCCAAGGAGGTCATGGAAGCGGCTGGGGTCAACAGCGCGGATGCCTCCTTCTTCACCGAGCACGAAGAGGCTCTGGCCTACCTGCACGAGCACGGAGTCCCGGTTGTTGTGAAGGCCGACGGTTTGGCTGCCGGCAAGGGGGTGGTTGTCGCTCGCACTTTGGAGGAGGCAGAGGAGGCTCTTGCGGAGTGCTTCGTAACCCGGCGTTTCGGAGATGCAGCCAACATAGTTCTCATCGAGGAGTTACTGGAAGGGGAAGAAGTCTCTCTGCTTTCCATCGTCAGCGGCAACCAGATTCTGCCACTTGCCCCCGCCCAAGACTACAAGCGGGCTCTCGATGGTGATCTGGGGTCAAATACGGGGGGGATGGGTTCATACTCACCGGTGCCGGCGGTGGATGACGTACTCTACCACCGTCTGGTGGAAGAAGTAGTGAGGCCGACGGTAGGCGAGCTTGTGAAACGTGGTATCGACTATCGGGGCGTTCTTTATGCAGGGCTCATGCTTACCTCACACGGGCCCGAAGTACTGGAGTTCAACTGCCGTTTTGGAGACCCGGAGACCCAGGCGCTACTGCCGCGTCTGGATTCCGACCTTCTCGAACTGCTTTGGGCGGCGGCGAACGGCGAGCCTCTACCGGAAGCGGCCCAGTGGAGCAGAGGGGCTGCGGTGGGTGTGGTTATGGCCTCACGCGGGTATCCGGCGTCGAGTTCTAAGGGCGATGTTATTACGGGCGTGGAAAAGGCATGGGGACTCGACGGTGTAGAGGTGTTTCATGCCGGCACCGGTCGTACTCCCGACTGCCGTCTTGTCACGGCAGGTGGGAGGGTGCTGACCGTGACCGGACTGGGCGACACATTCGCTGAGGCTCGTGCGCACGCATATGAAGCGGTGGCCGCAATCGATTTCGAAGGTGCGCACTTCCGTACCGACATTGCCCTGCGGGCTGAGGAGTGGGAGTCGAAGCGCCGCTCTTGACGGTAGCGACCGGGAAAGGGGAGGACATGGCGGATCGGCCATTGGTCGGCATCTTGATGGGTTCGCAGTCGGACGCCCATGTTATGGACGCCGCGATTCAGGAACTGGAAGATCAAGGTATCCCCTGCGAAGTCAATGTCTTGTCTGCTCATCGCAATCCGGAAGCGGTGCGGGAATACGCCCTTGGTGCGGAATCTCGGGGGTTGAAGGTAATCATCGCGGGAGCTGGCAAGGCCGCGGCCCTGGCCGGTGTCGTTGCTTCTATGACCGATCTGCCGGTCATAGGGGTACCGATTCGCACAAGTGACCTGGGTGGGCTGGACTCACTTCTCTCCACGGTGCAGATGCCATCCGGTGTGCCGGTGGCCACAGTGGCTATCAATGGGGCGCGGAATGCTGCCATCCTGGCCGCGAAGATCCTTCGCGTCGGTGGTTTGGCCGCTACGCCGGCGACCACGCCGGAAGGAGAGATCTGATGATCGAGCGCTACTCGACGCCCGAGATGGCCGCCGTCTGGACCGATGAAGCTCGTATGGCCGCTTGGCTTCAGGTGGAGGTGGCGGTATGTGAGGCTTGGGCCAGATTGGGACGGATTCCCGGGGACGCTCTCCTGGAGATCAAGACCAAGGCCGCCTTTGACGTCGATCGTGTATGTGAGATCGAAGCTGTCACTCAACACGATGTTATCGCCTTTGTGAGCTGCCTGGCCGAGAACGTAGGTGAATGCTCAAAGTACATTCACTATGGTCTCACTTCGTCAGATGTGCTGGACACAGGGCTGGCTCTGCAACTGCGGGCGGCCGGTGGGTTGCTGGAAGAGGAGACCAAGAAGCTGGGCCGCATCCTGCAGCGGCGGGCGCTTGAGCACCGTGACACGGTCATGATCGGCCGCACTCATGGTGTTCACGCCGAGCCCATCACCTTCGGCATGGTGCTGGGGTTGTGGGCTTTTGAGGTGGAACGCGATCTGTGTAGGTTGCAGCGG
>CAZOJR010000006.1:0-10963 GCA_964580165.1 uncultured Gaiellales bacterium | reverse complement strand
CAGCAAGGTGACGGGGCGCGTCACGGGGCATCCGGTGCGCCTGCTCAGAAGCCCGCTGGTAAGAGAGCTGGCACGTGTGGAGTATGAAGAAAACGCGGTGGAAAAGCTGGAAAAAATGGCGGAGGGGTCGTTGCAGCGGGCGGTGCAGCAGGTCTCGGTGGGCAAGATCTCGGGTGCGGTGGGCAACTATGCCAATGTTGATCCACAGGTGGAGCAGATCACCATGTCGGTTCTTGATTTGGGCAGTGCACCTGTCTCCACCCAGGTCATCCAGCGTGACCGCCACGCTGAGTTCATGTCGGCTCTTGCTCTTCTTGCGTCGACGATCGAGAAGATTGCCCTGCAGGTGCGCCACTACCAACGCACCGAGGTCCTCGAGGCCGAAGAGTATTTTGCTCCCGGTCAGAAGGGATCATCGGCGATGCCGCACAAGCGCAATCCTATTATCTCCGAGCGTCTTTGCGGGCAGGCACGTGTGATCCGGGCCAATATGCTGGCCGCCTTCGAGAACATCGCCCTTTGGCACGAGCGTGATATCAGCCATTCGAGCGTGGAGCGGATCATTCTTCCCGACAGCACGATCCTGCTTCACTATATGCTCAAGAAGGCCTGTTGGTTGGTGGACAAGCTCAATGTCTACCCCGATAACATGGCCGCCAACTTAGATAAAAGCTTTGGCCTCTTGTACAGTCAGAGGGTATTGCTGGCTTTGGTGCAGGCCGGGATGCTCCGGGACGACGCTTACGCGGTCGTCCAACGGAGTGCCATGAGAGCTTGGCAAGAGAAGACGTCGTTTCTGGAACTGCTCAAGGCCGACGCGGAAGTCACCGGGAGACTGCAGGAGGCTGAACTTGAAGCCTGCTTCGACCCAAGCCATCAGCTTTGCAACATGGGGGTTATCTTCGACCGGGTGGCCGCTCTGGAGTGGTGAGGAATTATCCCGGCGGCTGCTCGTTGGTTGTGGGTCCGCATACAGGTGTCCGTACTCTTGCCCGGCCGCGGTGGTCTCTTCAAGCTGATAGAATCAAGGCATGGCTTGTTCTCTGCCGCCGGCCGTTCTTCGTGTGCCATGGGGCCTGGTTGCGACGAGGAGCGCGAAGTGCAACGAGATACACTCCCGTTGCGGCTCAGATAGAACACATCGGCCCAAGGAGGGAGGCAACGTGTACAGAGTCTCGGTCTACGTAACGCCCAAGTCCGGAGTGGTCGATCCTCAGGGCGCGGTGGTCGAACGGGCGCTGCCTGCGCTGGGGCACGCTCACGCCCATAGCATCCGTGTGGGCCGCTACATCACGCTCGAGGTGGAAGGGGTCGATCCGGAGAAGGTCAAAGCGGACGTTGACGACATGTGTCGCAAGCTCCTCGCCAATCCTATTATCGAGGATTACCGTTTTGATATCTCCTTGGCCGGATCTGGGGCGGCGGGAGAGGAGATCTAGCGTGACGGGAGGCCCGGTCCGCTTTGGCATCGTTGTGTTTCCCGGCTCCAACTGCGAGTACGACACAAGGCACGCACTCTCGACCTTCTCCGAAGCCGAGCCTTACTATCTGTGGCACAAAGATCATGATCTCAAGGGTGCCGATTGCATCGTTCTTCCGGGTGGTTTCTCTTATGGCGATTACCTTCGTACCGGAGCCATCGCTAGGTTCAGTCCTATAATGCAGGAGGTAGCTGCATTTGCCGCCGGAGGCGGATTGGTGCTGGGCATCTGCAACGGGTTTCAGACGTTGGCCGAGGCTCACCTTCTTCATGGAGCTCTGCGGCGCAACAGGGGGTTACGGTTCATCTGCCACCCTCAGTACCTGCGGGTTGAACGCGCCGATACGCCGTTTACCCGGTGTCTTCGCGTCGGGCAGGTCATCCAGGTTCCGGTGAATCACAATGAGGGTAACTGGACCGCAGGAGCCGGCCGGCTGCAGGAGATCGAAGACCGGGGTCTTGTGGCTTTTCGGTACTGTGATGCCCAGGGCAATGTGACCGATGGGGCGAACCCGAATGGAGCTACCGGCAATGTGGCCGGCATTCTCAGCGAAGGGAACAACATTCTTGGCATGATGCCGCATCCCGAGCGGGTATGTGAGGAGATCATCGGAGGTACCGATGGGCGGGGTATCTTTCAGTCGATAATCGATTACGTTATAGAGGGGTGCGCACAATGAAGCGGGCGCCACTTGCGGCTGGGACGCTGTGACCGGGAGGGAAGAGTGATGGCCGAACAGACCGTCTGCCCCCGTTGCGGGGCGCGTGACTCGTTCATGAAGGGGTATCTGCCGGATACCTGTGTCTGTAGAGTGTGCCAGAGTCAGTTGGATTGGCGCGAGATCCCGGGCTGCGGGCCGGACTGCATCGCGGTCAAGACCAATGACGATACGCGGACAGCCGGACCGGTTCAGGATAGCGGCGGGGGCGCGGATGCCTGAGCTCTACGAACAGCTTGGTCTAACTCCCGGGGAGTATGAGCAGATATGCTCCATTCAAGGCCGGGAACCTACCCACGTGGAATTGGCCGTTTTTTCACTCATGTGGAGTGAACACTGTGGTTACAAGCACTCCAAGCTGTTGTTGAAGCGCTTCCCCACTCAGGGCGCGCATGTGTTGCAGGGCCCGGGAGAAAACGCGGGCATTGTAGATATTGGGGGCGGGGTGGCGGTGGCTATGAAGATCGAGAGCCACAATCATCCATCCGCCGTCGAGCCCTACCAGGGGGCGGCCACGGGAGTGGGCGGCATCATACGTGACATCTTTGCCATGGGGGCCCGCCCAATCTGCGGACTCGATTCTCTGCGATTTGGTGAGATTGAACCGGCGCCCGTGCGCGAAACGCGCGGCGCCGCGTCAGAAGACGGCGCCGCTTCGCCAGCGTGCGCGACCTCCTCCTCTGGCGCCACCATGAGCCGTCAGCGTTATCTGTTCGAGCAGGTGGTTGCCGGAATCGGCGGGTACGGAAACTGCATGGGCATCCCCACTGTTGCCGGAGAGGTGTATTTCGAAGACGCCTATGCCGGTAACTGCCTTGTGAATGCTATGACGGTCGGGTTGGTGGGGCACGACCAGATAATCCGCAGCAAGGCCGCGGGAGTGGGCAATCATGTGGTCCTGATTGGTTCCAAGACCGGGCGCGATGGCATCGGTGGAGCCAGCGTCCTGGCCAGCCAGGTGTTTGACGAGACCTTGGAGGAGAAGCGCCCGTCTGTCCAAGTGGGCGATCCCTTCACTGAAAAGAAGTTGCTCGAAGCTTGTCTGGAGTTACTCGAGGCCGATTTGCTGGTGGCGTTGCAGGACCTGGGCGCGGCCGGTATCACCTCCTCGTCGAGTGAGATGGCGGCCAAGGGCGAGGTGGGCATCGATCTGTATGCCGACCGGGTGCCGCTGCGCGAAGCTGATATGGAGCCTTGGGAGATCATGATCAGCGAAAGCCAGGAGCGCATGCTCGCGATCGTGGCGCCGGAGAGATGGGAGGACGCCAAAGCCGTCTGTGATCGCTGGGACCTTGACGCCACGATCGTGGGGGAGGTCACCGGCACCAAACGTCTGCAGATCTTTTACGGTGGAGAGATGGTCGGCGATATGGATGCTGAGGCTCTGGCCGAACCTCCTATCTGTGATATTCCCCAAGAGCGTCCCCCGCATGAAGTGGATAAACCGGTCAACCCCGAAGTTTATCCGACTCCGAATGTGCCACTCGAAAACATCCTTCTCGATCTCTTGGGATCGCCTAATATCGCCAGTCGCCGGTGGGTCTGGCAGCAGTACGACCATCAAGTGCAGCTCAACACGGTCGTCGTCCCGGGCGGCGACGCCGCGCTCTTACGCATCAAGAAGACAGGCGCCGGGATCGCGGTCTGCACCGACGGGAACGGCCGCCGGACTTTTCTTGATCCCTACCGGGGTGGTAAGGAGGCGGTGTGTGAGGCGGCGCGCAATGTTTCATGCGTGGGCGCGAAGCCGGTGGCCATCACCAACTGCCTCAACTTCGGCAACCCCGATAACGGTACCATCACGTACCAGCTTGCCCGTGCTATCGAGGGGATGGCCGAGGCGTGCGAAGCGCTGGGAACCCCGGTGATTTCGGGCAATGTATCTCTCTACAACGAGAGCTTCGAGCAGCCCATCTATCCGACCCCTGTTGTGGGAATGCTGGGGGTCATGGATGATGTGACGGCCCATTGTACCGTTGGATTCAAACACGAGGGCGACGTGGTCTGTCTCCTGGGCGACGCCGTGCCCGTGCTGGACGGGTCGGAGTACCAGAAGCGCTGGTTTGGCGGCGCGCAGGGCCGGCCGGCGGGGCGCATACCCGACGTGGACCTGGACGCTGAGGTTGCACTGCAGGGCCTGCTCCAGCGGGCAATCGCAGAACGCCTTCTGCTCTCCGCCCATGATTGCTCCGATGGTGGGTTGGCGGTGGCGGCGGCCGAGAGCTGCATGGCCGGCGGGATCGGGGCTTCGCTGTCGCTCGATGAAGTTATGTGGGTGTGGGGCGGTTCGGGAGACTCGACCCCGGCAGGAGCGGCACAGGCACCGACGGGCGCAGCCGGTCCGCTTGCCGCCCGCCCCGACCTGGCATTTTTTGGAGAGGCCCCCACTTTGGTGCTGGTATCGCTGGCGGCTGTGGACGTGGAACGCTTCGAGGATCTGTGCGGGGCCTCAGGCGTGCCGTGCACGCGTCTGGGCACAGTGGGTGGCACCGACTTGATGATGGATGTGAACGCTTCGGGGTTCCGCGTCCCGATAGTCACCCTGGATGTGGTCTACGAATCGGCGCTCCGCCGCGCCCTGGAAGAATGATGCGGGATCTGTGGCGGGATGATTCGCCTCGCGACGAATGCGGGGTGTTTGCCATCTATGCTCCAGAAATGGATGTCTCCCGTCTTACATTCTTTGCCCTTTTCGCTCTGCAGCACCGGGGGCAAGAATCAGCCGGCATAGCGGTTACCGATGGTACCCGCCTGGTGGTGCACAAAGACATGGGGCTGGTGTCGCAGGTGTTTGAGGAGGAGGCTCTGCAGTCTCTGCCCGGCGGGCTGGCCATCGGCCACGTTCGTTATTCCACAACCGGATCGAGCGAGATGCGGAACGCTCAGCCTTTTGCGCGCACACGCAACGGTTCGTTCATCGCGCTGGCTCACAACGGAAACCTGGTCAACACCGATGAACTGCGGGACACTCTGCTCCGCAACGGGCAGGTCTTCGAAAGCACTTCCGATACCGAGGTTATAGCGGCTCTTCTGGCCGAACATCCGTCGCACGATATTCGTGTGGCTCTTCGCGACGTCATACCGCGGCTACGGGGAGCGTTCAGCGCAGTCTTGCTGACGAAGGATGAGGTCATCGGCTTCCGCGATCCCTATGGTGTCCGTCCTCTGGTTTTGGGCAAACTGGAAGGCCGGTACTGCCTTTCCAGCGAGTCCTCGGGGTTGGATATCATCGGCGCCCGGCTGGTGCGTGAGATCGAACCGGGTGAGATCTGCGTTATAGACGAGGACGGCTATCATGTGGAACAGGTGGTCGACCGCAAACGGGAAGCGCTCTGTGTCTTTGAATTCATCTATTTCGCGCGGCCCGACTCGGTAATGAAGGGTCAGACTCTTTATGCCGCCCGCAGCCGCATGGGAGAAGAGCTTGCCTCCGAATCTCCGGTCGAGGCGGACCTCGTAATCCCTGTCCCCGATACGGGGAATTCGGCCGCGATCGGATACGCCGCCCGCAGCGGTATCAAATACGGCGAAGCCCTTATCAAGAACCGCTACATCGGGCGAACATTCATCAATCCCGAGGACCGCGTGCGCAAGCTCGGTATCCGTATGAAGTTCAACCCTCTCACCTCTGCCATCCGGGGCAAGCGCCTGATAGCGGTGGATGACTCGATCGTGCGTGGCAACACGACGCGGGCTTTGGTGCGGGTGCTCTTCGAGGCCGGCGCCAAGGAGGTACACCTGCGTATTACCTCACCCCCGATCATCTACCCGTGCTTCTACGGCATCGATATGGCCGACCAGCATGAATTCATCGCCTTCGGCAAGACCGTGGAGGATGTCGGCCGGGAGCTGGGGGCGACGTCGGTTGCCTATCTTTCGCTTGAAGGGCTTATGCGGGCAACGGGCATCAAGAATGCAGGCGAGAGCTTCTGCGCCGCTTGCTTCACAGGTGATTACCCGTGCGAGGTTCCGGAACATCTGCGCTGCTCGAAGTTCCGCTATGAAGAAAACACGTTTCAGCCCGCTGGACAGCCCGCTGGGGGCGCGAGAAGCTAGAGCATCGGGTGCGTGCATCGGGTGCGCGGGCGGAGCTGGTTTAGTATCCCTCTACGAGAGACGTAGCCCGTTTCGGCCTGGTATATCTCGCGTGATTCGGCTAACCCTCTATGCCTTCGCGGGCCATGACACCTTGCTGGTAGTAGTGCTTGATCTCGCACATCTCCGTTACGAGATCGGCATACTCGAATAGCCTTGGGTCGGCTCGGCGGCCCGTGAGCACCAGTTCTACGTGTTCGGGTTTAGCACTGATCAAGTCGATCAGATCGTCTGTATCCAGCAGTTTCAGCCATACTGCCATGATGATTTCATCGAGAATTACAACCTGGTATTTCTCCGATTTAATGATTTCACGCACTTCTTCGAGTCCTTGGCGGGCAAGCGCGGCGTCTTCCTCGGCTGATCGGCCTCGGATCCAGCAGCCTCTCCCATATTGCTTACAGACGATTCTGTCGCCGAAGCATTGGAGTCCTTGGATCTCGCTGTAGCGGCCCTTCTTGATAAATTGGCCGATAAACACACGCAGACCGGCGCCGGCTGCGCGCACGGCGAGCCCGATAGCCGCTGTTGTCTTGCCCTTTCCATCCCCGGTGTAGATCTGTACGTAGCCTCTATTAAACGGCTCCCGAGTGCCGTCGGTGGGGTCGCTCTTCTCATGGCTCATATTTCAGCCTCCCAAATTCGTCGGTGCGGTCTTCGTTCTCAAGGCCGGGTTCTGTGGGTCCCAGATATGTTTCAAGAGTGACTAAATCAGCGCGAAAAACAAGGCAGCCCCAGCTGAGCGGTCTGCGGAGTCTATCTTCGAATAGGTGCTCTATGCATAGAGCCGGTGTCCTGCGTGGTTTATCGAGGGCTCTCGCGGCTGTGGCGCCCAGGGTTGTTGCCCGCAACGCGACATGACCTCTTGCGCATTTCGATTCTTCCGCAATTCCCAGTAGCCCGTGTAGTGATGTCGACTCGAGCGGTCGCTCGAAATACGGCTCAAGAGGATCATCCGGCATGTACTCCCAGTGATATAGAGCCGGTACTTTGTGAACCAGCGCCAGCTGGCGGACATGTACGACACGATCACCGGGTGGGATAGCGAGCTTTGCTGCCACCCGCTTATTCGCGCTGATAAGCGACGCCGACAGCAGCCGGATCTCGGTGGATTCGCTGGGCCATCCGTCCGTGAGTTGCCTGACCGCGAAGATCGAGTCGCTAAGATCGAAGCACCGAACGAAGGTGCCCTTTCCTCTGTGGGCGGAGACCAGACCTTTGTCGATCAGTATGTTCAAGGCTCTTCTCAGGGTCATATGACTAACGCCGAATTCTCTACAGAACTGTGATTCAGAGGGTAGCTTACTTTGGGTGCCGTAAAAACCCGAAGCAATTCGTTCGGATATGGTGCAAGCGATACGAAGATAGGCAGGGGGTGCAACCATTCCCGGCTGGGCGTCCTGGAGCAGGTGTGTCGCGAGTGAGTTGCGCTGTTGCCGGTGATTGTCCGGATGATAGTTGTTCTCGAATTGTGCCTGTTCCTTTGCGGACGCGGGGATTGAAGCATTCCAACATGCCGTGCGCGGTGTTTTCATGGACTTCTCCATTGCTCAAAGGAGCAGGCACAGGAAGGGCCGGAGGCGTGCCAAGTCCCCATAATGGCGGGGGCACGACAGCTCAACGCCGACCGCTTCTCTCCCTCGAAGTTGCGGTAGCCAACGCATGCTCCCGGCCGGTCTTCGGACTCGTGGGCGGTACTGCACAGACAGACTTGCCTACCGGCCGCCGCTTCCCAGCTCGACCGAGCCAGTGCCTCATTGACGGCTTTCGTTCCCACTCACCGCTGCGGGGCAGTCCCGGATTTACACCGGATTCCCGTGCTTCTCGCAGAGCCTGAACTGCAATAAGCGCCGACAGCGTCACCATTCTCGCGGATTCCGGAGTGGCTGTCAACCGCCGGCTGGGGCCCTATTGCCTCACATAAGAGAGTACTTGAACTTGAATCGCACTCGATCCCTGTGCTACAAGTGACGCTGGTGCACGGGCGCTCTAGAGAGAGCTATATGGGAAATCGGTGCGAGTCCGATGCGGTCCCGCCGCTGTGACCGGGGACTGAGGCCGCTGGTGCCACTGTCCGGCAAGGACGGGAAGGCGCGGCGAGAGGGTTGATCCGGGAGCCAGAAGACCTGTCTGTGCGGTAAATTGATTGCGGCCTCGTGGAAAGGCCGGGCACATGGATGTTCAGGACGGAATGCGGCGTTCTGGAGACCATAGGTCTCTGGGGCGTCTTTTCTGTATCTGGTGGATTAAGGATGAACAGATGCCGAAGCGGGTCTATCTAATACGTCATGGCGAAACCGAGGGTACGTCCGCCGGCCGGTTTCTGGGTTCGACCGACCTGCCGTTGAACGCGCGAGGCAGGCGTCAGGTGGAGCGGCTGGCCGAGTCGCTGCCGCCCGGCCTCTTCGAGCCGGGTGCGGGAACGTGGTGTGTTGCCAGTCCTTTACTCCGGGCGCAGCAGACGGCGGAAGCGGTGGCAGGACGGCGCGGGCTTCTGTTGGAGACCGACCCTGATCTTCGTGAAATGGATTTCGGAGTATGGGAAGGGTTGACCGCCGAGGAGATCGAGCAAGAGTTCCCGGCAGCGCTTCAGCAGTGGATTTCTCCCACAAAAGACACATGCTTTCCGGGAGGCGAGAGCCTTGGGCAGTTTGACGAGCGTGTGGCTCGGGCGCTTGCGCGGATTGTCAGTCATGAGGCCGAGGAGGCACTGGTCTTCACGCACGGAGGCGTAGTCCGGGGGTTGACGTGTGGTCTGCTGGGCCTGGGCCGGGATGGCTTCTGGCTGTTCGATGTGCAACCTGCCTCGGTGGTGCGCATCGATATCTCCGAAGGAGGGGCCGTACTGTCGGAATTGTGGGCGGCCGGTGACGGAGGAGGAGGCTGAAGTGGGGCACATCGTGCTGGTCACGGGCGGTTGCCGCAGCGGTAAGAGCGGCCTCGCTCAGCGTGTGGTGGAATCCCTACCCGGTCCGCGAATCTTTCTGGCTACCTGTGTTGCGATTGATACCGAAATGACCGAGCGTATCCACCTGCATCAGGAGGCTCGGGCGCTGGGTGGATGGATCACCGTGGAGGAACCTGAAGATTTGGCTGTGGCGCTCGCCTCAGTGCCCGCGGGTGCGACGGTTTTGGTGGATTGTCTCGCGGTGTGGATGGGCACCCTTATGTGGCGGTCGGAAATGCAGAGTTCTACGGGGGACTCCCCGGAAGACCCCGCGGAAGACTTCGCACTGGACTCCACGGGATCTCCCCCGGTGCTAACCGAGGAATCTATTGCGAAGCGCTGCCGGGCTATCGTCGATGTTTGTGCGGGACGCCAGGGACTCACCGTCTTCGTTACCAATGAAGTGGGCATGGGGGTGGTGCCCGAATCTTCGTCGGGACGTCTTTACAGGGATCTCCTGGGCCGCTGCAACCAGATCATCGCTGAGGCGGCGGAACTGGTGGTATTCATGGTTAGTGGGTTGCCTGTAATTGTGAAGGGATCATCCGTGGGGGTCTGCGGTGACTATTCAATAGTGGAAAGGCGTGTGCATGAGCTTGCTTGAGGAAACTTTATCGTCGGTTGTTCCCCCTGATGCTGCTGCCAGAGCTGCCGCCCATTCGAGGCTGGAGACGCTGGCCATGCCTTATTGGGCGCTTGGCCGGCTTCTGGATCTAGCGGAAGACCTGGCAGGGATGACCGGTTCGATGAAGCCCCCGGTGGAACGAAAGACGATCGTGGTCATGGCCGGCGATCATGGTGTGGTGGCCGATGGGGTCAGTGCTTATCCTCCGGAGGTGACCCTACAAATGGTGGCCAACTTCGTGGCGGGAGGAGCGTCCATCAATGCTCTTGCCCGCCAGGTCGGAGCCCGCGTGATCGTCGTGGATGTAGGTGTAGCCGGTGATCTCGGCTCCTTGGGCGGTGCGGTGCTCGATTACAAAGTCGGCCCGGGCACGGCCAGCATCGCACTGGGGCCCGCGATGAGTCGCAGACAGGCTATTCAGGCGGTGGAAGCCGGAATCGCAGTCGCGCGAGAAATGGGATCCTCAACCGATATCTTCGGCACAGGCGAGATGGGCATCGGCAACACTACTCCTAGCAGCGCCATCGTGGCGGCTGTGACCGGTGCCCCGGCCGCCGAGGTTACCGGCCGGGGCACCGGTATTGACGACCGGCAACTTCAGCACAAGACACAAATCGTTGAGCAGAGTCTCAGGGCCAACAATGCTGACCCCCGTGATGGCATCGATGTGCTGGCGAAACTTGGCGGTTTTGAGATCGGGGGCATCGCCGGCCTGATTCTGGGTGCGGCCTCGCTTCGCAAGCCTGTGGTGGTGGATGGGTTCATCTCCACGGCTGCAGCGCTGGTAGCGCGTGCGCTTTGTCCCCTCTCGGCGGAGTACATGGTCGCGGCTCACCGCAGTGTAGAGCGTGGCCACCGTATCGCTCTCGAGTGGTTGGGCAAGAAGCCCCTGCTTGATATGGATCTCCGCCTCGGTGAGGGAACGGGCGCGGCTCTGGCTATGAATATCGTGGATGCGGCCGTGCGGGTGCTTACCGAGGTGGCGACCTTCGAGGAGGCGTCGGTATCACACCTGGGTGAGGAGGCACGGTGAGGCAGGCGTGGCTGACCGAGCATGGTTGGCCGGTGGAGTGGATCTGGTGATCAGACCGTTCTTT
>CAZOJR010000005.1:680-21670 GCA_964580165.1 uncultured Gaiellales bacterium | reverse complement strand
TCCTGCACGGAGCGAATCTGGATATGCTCGGAGAGCGGCCGGTGGAGCACTATGGGACGGTTACTCTTCGGGGGTTGGAGGAGCTTGTTTCTGAGGAGGCGGCGCGTTTCGGTTGGATGTGCCTTTGCCTGCAAACCAACCATGAAGGCACGTACATCGAGTATCTGCATGAGTATCGGAACGAAGGGGCCCTGCTTGTGAATCCGGGCGCATGGACGCACTACAGTTATGCGATACATGATGCACTGGAGATAGTGAGTTGCCCGATCGCCGAGGTCCATTTATCCGACATCTCTTCGCGGGAGCTCTGGCGCCGGCATTCCGTTATATCACCTGCGGTCAACTTCACAATTTGGGGCAAGGGAGCCGAAGGTTACCGAGAGGCTGTGCGGCGTCTCATGGAGCTTGCGGGAGCTCCCAAGAGCTAGTTCCAGATTGTGTGTGGCGGGCGGGGCTTGAAGAGGTGTAGTAGAATGCACCGTCACACCGCCGCGCGCTGGATGTTCGGCAATCGCCTGGTGGAGGCCGGGCGCGTGATCTCGACAAATCAGTTCAAAGTCGGCATGACCATCCGTTATGAGGACGGCATATATCGCATCGCTGAGTTTCAACACGTGAAACCCGGCAAGGGTGGAGCTTTCGTGCGCACCAAACTACGCAATGTTTCCACCGGCGCCTTGGTCGACCGGACCTTCCGCCCCGAACAGAAGTTCGACCAGCTCCGCACCGAGAGCCGTCCCATGACCTATCTCTACGATGAACCGGACCAAGTTGTGTTCATGGACGCCGAGTCTTTCGAGCAGCTTTCACTTCCGAAGAGCACGCTCGAAGGTCGTTTCGATTTGATGACCCTGAATATGCAGGTAGATGTTGTGTATATCGACGGCGAGCCCTTTGACGTAGAACTGCCCACATTCGTCGATCTGAAGGTGGCCGACACTGCAGCCGGCGTAAGGGGAGACACGGTATCGGGTGGTTCGAAGGAAGCGATCTTGGAGACCGGCGCCTCCGTCCAGGTACCTCTGTTTATAGAGCCCGGGGAAGTGATTCGCATTGATACCCGGACGAGAGGATACGTAACACGAGCTTAGCAGGCACCGGGCTTTCCAGGGGGTCGAGAGAATGACCGAGTATCTCATAGCTACATCTGTACTTGAATCCATAGTTCGTGGCTCAGTGGAAAACGACAAGCGTCTCCGGCTTCATACGCCGTTGCCGCTCACACGAACTCGGGCGGTTGAGGTCACCGTGAATGATCAGGAATGCCAAGTGTCTGTTCATATGGACGCACGCATGGGTGAGCATCTACCATCCTTGGCTGCCGAAGCTCGCGGCAAGATCGCGACTGCGTTGGCTCATATGACCGGGTTGGCGGTCTCTTCCGTAGATGTCGTGTTCAGCAGCGTCTATCCGGCGGATGCTTGAACAAGACATCTATTGACCAAGATATCTATGACAGTGGGTCGGAGAAGCGCACGGCGGCAGGCCGTCTTTGCCCTGTACAGGCAGGATCTTCTTGGTCGTAGTGCTGAGGCTGTGCTATCGAGTTGTCGTGATGGTTTCACCGGTGAAACCGACTCCTACCTACGGCAATTGGTTCTCGGAACAACCGCAAAGCTCGAGCTCATTGACCAGCTTCTGGGTCAGCACCTCTCGGACTGGAGTTTGGAAAGGCTGGGGGTCTTGGAGCGTTCCATTCTGCGCGTTGCCGTCTATGAGCTTGTCGCTGAGGAAACAGTACCTCCAGCGGTCGTGATTGATGAGGCTGTGAGTCTGGCGAAGCGCTATTGCTCGGTTGAAGCAGGCGCACTGGTAAATGGAGTGCTGGGTTCTCTGGTCTCTACCATAGGGAAGAAGCATGCAGATGAGCATTGACAGTAAGGTCTGATACCGTTCATGAGCGATACCGCAGAAAGACTGATAGATAGACTAGAGCTGCCGGCCGACCTTCGTAAACTGGACCCGGGCTCACTTCAGCGCGTGGCGATGGAGGTGAGAGAAGAGATCATTCAGACGGTTTCCCGGAATGGTGGCCACTTGGGAGCGAGTCTTGGGGTCGTCGAATTGACGATTGCCCTTCACACGGAACTGGATACTCCCCGGGATGCAATTATCTGGGATGTCGGACATCAGACATACGCCCACAAGTTGCTCACGGGGAGATTGGACAGATTTCGCTCCATTCGCACCCATGGGGGGCTGTCCGGCTTCCCGTGCAGGGAAGAAAGCCCGTTCGACGTTTACACCACGGGGCACGCGAGCACCTCTGTGAGCGCGGCGGTTGGATTGCTGGAAGGGAGACTTCGGAGCCGGCAGGCCGGTATTGACAGCGATGGGGCCCGGGAGTCCGGACGTCTCTCTCCGGGACGGGTAGTGGCTGTGATCGGTGATGGAGCGCTCACTGGTGGAATGGCATATGAGGCTCTGAATCACGCCGGTCATCTGGGTATCCCGCTCTTGGTGATTCTAAACGACAACACGATGTCGATCGAGAAGAACGTGGGGGCCATGAGCGCCTATCTCTCCCGATTGCGCACCGACCCCACTCTCTACCGGCTCAGACGTGATTTGGAACGTCTGGTGCAAAGATTGCCTGGAGTCGGTGATCGTGTCGCAGCCATTGGTGAGCAGTTGAAGGACAGCATAAAGGCGGCCGTAGTGCCTGGGATGCTGTTCGAAGAGTTGGGCTTCACGTATGTCGGTGTAATCAATGGCCATGACATTGAGGAATTGAGATCCAGCATAAGGCGGTCTCTATCCGTTGATGGCCCGGTTTTGCTGCACTGCTGCACCGTGAAGGGCAAGGGCTATCCTCCGGCCGAAAAACAGCCCGGGCGATACCACGGAACCCCTCGCTTCTCGGTTTCAACAGGCGAATCACTCGACCCCGAAGAGCCAACTAGCTTTACCCAAGCCTTTGGCGAGGCGATGGTGGAGTTGGCCCGGGCGGACGACCGTGTGATTGGCATCACGGCAGCCATGGCGAGCGGCACTGGTTTGGATCTTCTGAAGAAAGCCATGCCGGACCGCTTCTACGATGTAGGCATCGCCGAAGGTCACGCGGTGGGTCTGGCGGCGGGTCTGGCAGTGGCTGGCAGACGTCCGGTTGTGGCCATCTACTCAACTTTCCTACAGCGGGCATTCGACCAGATAATCCAGGACGTCTGCCTCCAGCGATTACCGGTGGTCTTTGCGGTAGATAGAGCCGGCCTTGTAGGGGCCGATGGGCCGACACATCACGGTGCTTTCGACTTGTCATTCCTGAGAATCATCCCCGGTCTTCCCATCTACATTCCCAAAGATGAGTCGGAACTCCAACGTCTTCTGGCAACAGCATTGCGAGCCGAGGAACCATCGGTCATCAGGTACCCTCGCTCCTCAGGCATGGGAGTGCCACTGGAAAGCCCGATTGTGCCACTGGACGGCCCGTGGATCGATATTACCCGGAGAGGAGCGGATGTCCTCTTCTTGACGGCCGGTCCCGTCATGCATCTGGCCGAGGAGGCTACGGTGCGTCTTGCTGACGAGCGGGTGACGTGTACGGTGGCGGGAGTGCGGCGTCTGCATCCGCTGGACGGCGATGCGCTTGCGCCGCTCTTATCGACCCACCGGGTGGTGGTCACGGTAGAAGACAACGCCGTTGCGGGCGGTTTCGGATCGTCCGTTCTCGAGTTCATGGCGGATGCGGGCATCCGGCGGCCTTTGGGACGTATGGGGCTTCCAGATTTCTTTGTAGGGCAGGGCTCCGTGGAAACGCTTCGCCGCGAGGTGGGATTGACCGCGGAGGCTCTGGTCGCCAAGGCGTATCAGTTACTGAACGAGTACCTGCCGGCAGAGGCTTGAGAACGATGGCCGCGCCCAGACGCAGCCGTCTTGATGAGGAGTTGGTTGGTCGCGGCATGGCGGCGAGTCGTAGCGCCGCTCGCGGTCTTATCATGGCAGGATTGGTCCTGGTAGAGGGCCGGGTTAGCGACAAGGCCGGAACTGCTGTTGCGAGCGATGCCGTCATCACGCTGAAGGAGCGACCACGCTTCGTCTCCCGGGGGGGAGAGAAGCTGAGCCATGCTTTGACCGCTTTGAATGTGGATGTATCGGATGTTGCCGCTCTTGATGTTGGCGCATCCACCGGAGGCTTTGTGGATTGCCTGTTGCAGTGTGGAGCCGCGCGGGTAATCGCTCTTGATGTGGGTCGTGGACAGCTCGATGTAAGGCTCTGTTCCGACCCTCGGGTTGTAGTGATAGACAAGGTCAACGCCCGCTATCTCACCCCTGACCAGCTTCCTTACGTGCCGGATTTTGCCACGATGGACGTCTCATTCATATCGGTGGCCAAGATACTACCGGCCTTGGTCTCTTGCCTTAATCAGCGGTTTCAGGGTCTTATCTTGATAAAGCCGCAGTTTGAAGCCGGACCAAGCCGGGTAGGGAAAGGCGGCATAGTCCGGGACCTCGCGGTTCATCGTCAAGTGCTTCTGGACAGCGGTAAATTCATGTTGCTAGATCTGGGATTGGATGTCCTAGGGATGTGTTCTTCAGGTCTTCCTGGGGCCGATGGAAACAAGGAGTTTTTCATTCACATATCCAGGGGTGGAGAAAAAGGTCTCGAACTTGATAGGCTAGAGTCGCTGATTGATGGAATCCTTACCGCGAAGGAGACACCCGTTACAGGGCAGCAGTATGAAACACAAGATTGAGCGCATAGTCATCTTGACCCATGGGCAGGTGGAGGTGGCTCATGACACGTTAAGAGACGTGCTGGGGTTTCTGGCCGCCGAGCAGGTACAGGTGCTGGCGCCGCGGAGTGAGTGGGAGAAGCACGGAGAGGTCTTGAAAGCGATGGGGGGAGCGGTCCTTGCCACCGGATCGAAGGATCTCGAAGGAGCGGGGCTTTGTTTGGTCTTGGGCGGAGACGGGACGATGCTACGGGCGTTCCACATGACCCGCGATCTATCCATACCCGTCGCGGGCGTGAATCTTGGACGCGTCGGTTTTCTTGCCACTATTGACAGGGAGCGGGTGAAAGAGGGGCTCGAGCGGCTATTGTCCGGCGACTTCACAGAATATCCGCTTCTCGGGTTGGAAGCCACTGTGGGTGATGCTGTCTTTCGAGCCACCAACGACGTAGTCATCGGGAAGGGAAGCAGGTCGCGTGCACGTCCGCTGTCGCTTACCATCAATGGAGTGACGATGTTTGAAGTGTTGTGTGACGGCGTTGTGGTGGGCACACCTGCGGGCTCCTCTGCGTACAGCCTGGCTGCCGGAGGGCCGTTGTTGGGGATTTCCGTGGATGCATACGTCATCAGTCTGGTGGCTCCCCATGCCGTTGGGGTGCGGCCGGTCGTTGCGGCACCGCAAGATGTGCTTGAGATCGTTGATGTTGGCGATGAAGGCCACAGCTGTCTAGATGTCGACGGCCAGAGGGTGGCCGAGTTAGCACCTGATACGGTGGTCCGCATCAGGACAACCCCAGGGATGACTTCGCTGGCGTTGCTTGAAGGCGACAGTCTGTACCATCACTTCCGGGATCGTCTTCTGTAGGGGAGGGGCCGCTTTGCTGGTCTCGCTCACCATCCGCAACTTTGTCCTCATCGAAGACGCGACACTTGAATTCAAACCCGGACTGAACGTATTGACAGGGGAAACCGGCGCGGGGAAAACTCTTCTCACCCGTGCGCTCGGACTGCTCGTTGGCGAGCGGGCCGAAGATGGACTCGTGGGAGATGCCACCCCCGAAGCTTTGATTCAGGCCGTCTTCGATATTGATAAGAGCGAAACAGCCGATATCCCTGGCGAAATCAGCGATCTGGTGGGGGGAGTTAATCCCGGTGAATTAATCGTCTCTCGCCGCCTTGGCAGGGAAGGCCGTAATCGCTGCTACATCAACGACACGGCTGTTACCCTCGGGGCGCTGGGAGCGGTGGTAGGGGGACTACTTTCCTTCGCAGGCCAACATGAATACAGAAGATTGCTCGATCCTGGTTATCAGTTGACCGTCCTCGACCAGTGGGCCGGGGGAGAGGTTCTTCGCTTGGCCGCGGATTACCGGGAGGCCTTTGAACAGGCGCGCCGTGCAGCACGGGAACTGGAAAACGCCGGCTCGGTACGGGAGTCTCGCGCACGTGAAGCGGAGCTTCTTAGATTCCAGGTGGAAGAGTTGACGCAAGCTCGGTTGTCGTCAGAGGAAGAAGAGGGTTTGCTTGCAGAGCAGCGCAAACTTTCTCGCGCGGAGGATGTATTGCGCGCAGTCGGAATGGCAGCAAATGTTTTGAGTAATGAAGGGGAAGGACTTGATGCCGGGGGCGCCCTCGCGCAGGCTTGTGACCATCTGGCTACGATTGCCGGCGTAGACGGTACTCTCGATGATATAGCCGCCGGTCTTACCGGGGTTCGGTATCAGCTGGCTGAGCTGGCGCGAGATCTTCACGGTTATGCTTCGCGCGTCATGGTAGATCCGGCCAGATTGGAAGTGGTAAACGAGCGCCTGGGTGTCTATACGGAACTTGCGCGCAAATACGGTGGATCAACCACATCTGCCGTTGAGTATCTGCAAAGGGCCCGCGAGCGTTTGATGGCTCTGGACGAAACCGAAGTTGATCTGACGCGTTTGGAAGAGGCGCGCGCGGCATCGGCCGCGCGCGCCCTCAAGCTGGCCGCCGTTCTGGGTCAGAAGCGCCGGCAGGCAGCTCCCCTTCTTGAAAAGGCTATCGCCACGCAGCTGGATGGTCTGGGCATGCCGTCTTCTACCCTGAAGATCGCCGTTGAATCGGAGCTTGGATGGGAAGGATTAAGAGAGACAGGGGCCGAGTCGGTGGGGTTCCTGCTTGCAGCAAACCCCGGCCGGCCGGCCAGGAATCTTGCCCGCACTGCATCTGGAGGTGAGCTGTCGAGGGTGCTGCTGGCCATCAAATCCGCTCTTGCGGGAGTCGGTGGCAGTGAAACCCTTGTCTTCGATGAGATCGACGCGGGAATCGGCGGGCGTACGGCGGTTGGCGTCGCCAACAAGCTGAGGGAGATAGCTGCGAGTTCGCAACTTGTCGTGGTTACTCACCTGGCTCAAGTGGCCGCGATGGCCTCCAGACACTACCTGATCGACAAGGTAACGGATGGAAGTGCAACTGCTACCCGGCTTCGCGCTCTAGAGGGAGATGAGGTCGTTCGGGAGCTGTGCAGAATGCTCGGAGGCCGGCCGGATGATATCGAAGCTTTGGCGCACGCACGTGAGTTGCGAGACAGAGCGGCGGCGGGGCTGCTAGACTAGGACAGGCGCGGGCCGATCAGCCATGCGCCACCCGGTCCCCGACAACGTGGCAGAGGTGAGCATGGCTAAGCACGTATTTGTAACCGGCGGTGTCGTATCATCTCTTGGAAAAGGTATTACCGCCGCGTCTCTTGGACGTTTGCTGAAGAGCCGGGGTCTGCGCGTAGTCATCCAGAAGTTCGATCCGTACCTCAATGTCGACCCCGGCACAATGAGTCCCTTCCAGCATGGCGAAGTCTTCGTGACCGACGACGGAGCAGAGACGGACCTTGACCTAGGTCATTACGAGCGCTTCGTCGACGAGAACCTCACTCAAGATTCGAATGTCACCTCGGGGTCGGTCTACTACAACGTCATTCGGAAGGAACGCAGGGGTGACTACTTGGGGGGGACCGTTCAGGTGATCCCTCATGTCACCAACGAAATCAAAGAGCGGATAGCAAAAGTTGCGCGAAAGCCTGATGTAGACGTGGTTATAACCGAGATTGGTGGGACGGTCGGCGATATCGAGAGCCTACCGTTTTTGGAGGCCATCCGCCAATTCCGCAACGATATCGGGCGCGGCAATGTCGTCTATATACATGTCACATTGATTCCATTTATCAGCGCCTCGGGCGAACTTAAGACAAAACCGACCCAGCACAGTGTGAGCGAGCTGCGGAGCATCGGCATTCAACCGGATATCATAGTCTGCCGGTCGGAGAGACCTATCACCGCCGAACTCAAGGAGAAAATTGCTCTCTTCACTGATGTGGAGCCGCGGGCAGTGGTCAGTTGTGTCGATGCGCCTCATCTGTATTTTGTTCCGCTCAACCTGAGAGATGAGGGCTTGGATCGTCTGGTGGTGGAGAAACTGGGTTTGACGGCAGATCCGCCCCAACTGGACGATTGGTTAGCGCTGGTCGAACAACTGAAGTCCACGACGGGTTCGGTACGCGTCGCCCTCGTTGGCAAATACATACAGCTTCGCGATGCCTACCTAAGTGTTGTAGAGGCTCTGCGGCATGCCGCCACTTATCATGGGCGCAATCTCGAGATCAGTTGGGTGGATGCCGAAACGCTCTGCGAGGATGAGATCACTTCACGCCTGGAATCGGCTGATGGGATCCTTGTGCCGGGCGGTTTTGGCGTGCGTGGCATCGAGGGCAAGATCTTGTCCGCCCGGTACGCGCGTGAAAACAATGTTCCCTTCTTGGGCCTGTGCTTGGGTCTGCACGTCGCGGTGGCTGAATTCGCTCGCAGTATGGCTGGGATGGAAGGCGCTAACTCCACCGAGTTCGATCGTTTCACCCAATTCCCGGTTATCGATCTCCTGCCTGAACAGCAGACTGTGTCCGACATGGGCGGAACGATGCGGCTTGGTGCTTCTCCGACCAAACTGGCGGTAGGAACGAAGGCTTATGCCGCCTACGGGGAAGAGATGATCAGCGAGAGGCACCGGCATCGCTATGAGTTCAACAATGTCTACCGGGAGCAGCTGGCGAAGGCCGGACTGGTGTTTAGCGGTGTGACACCAGACGACTACCTGGTGGAGATCATTGAACTCAGCGACCACCCGTGGTTCGTGGCTTGTCAGTTCCACCCAGAGTTCAAAAGCAGGCCAACTCGGCCTCACCCTCTTTTCCGGGACTTCATTGGGGCCGCCGTTGGCTATCAGAAAGCCGGCGCGCGGCCAGGCGCACTGCGTGCGCCGGAGTCGCAGCACGGGACCTTGGAAGAGAACGGCTGATGACCTCGACTCCTGTTCCTTCGCAAGAACGGTTGGCCGAACTCTTCCTTATGCTCACCCGCATCCCAAGCCCGTCCCGCGGTGAGCGAGAAGTGGCAAATGTGGTGATGTCTTTTCTTGAATCTCTTGGACTATCAGTATCTGAGGACGATGCCGGGACAGCCACGGGAGGTGATACGGGCAATCTCCACTGTTGTGTAGGAAACGGGCCCGGACCATATCTTGCTCTTGGAGCCCATCTCGACACCGTGATGCCCACAGATGCGATAGAGCCCGTGCTGACCGATGGCGTCTTTCGCAACTCGCGCGGCACCATACTAGGCGGAGATGACAAGGCGGCTGTTGCGGCTCTTCTTCATGCCACGGAATTGCTAATGGCCACGAACGGGGCGTTCCCGTCTTTCGAGCTTTTTTTCACAGTCTCTGAAGAGGTGGGTCTGCAGGGTATCAAGCACATGCGCGCAGACGCCCTTCGCAGCCCCCTAGCGGCAGTGCTTGATTCGTCAGGCCCTGTGGGCGGCATTGTGCAGAAGGCTCCCAGCATGCAGACCATCCGAGCCGTCTTCCGAGGGCAGTCTGCGCACGCCGGTCTCGAACCGGAGCGCGGCCGGAGCGCCGTCCAAGCCGCCGGAAGGGCCATCGCCGCGATGACTCTTGGGCGCCTGGACGGGGAAACCAGTGCCAATATCGGTATTATCAACGGAGGAACTGCCACAAATATCGTACCCGACTATTGCCTTGTCGAGGGTGAGTGCCGTGGACATGATGAGGAGAAATTGGCGGAAGTAGCGGCCGGTATGGTGGACGCTATCCACGGAGCGGCCGTGCAAACAGGCGTAGATGTGGATGTCAATCTGGTGCATGAATTCCCAGCATTCGCACTCAGCACGCGCTCTCCCGCACTCCGTCTGGCCAAGGCGGCTATTGCAGCACTGCAGCTGCAGCCGCAACTCTTGACGGCGGGCGGCGGATCAGACGCGAATGTGCTGAACGCAAGGGGGATGCCCACCAGCAATCTTGCCGCTGGAATGATGCTTGTGCACAGTCCCGATGAGTATCTGGCTTTGGATGAACTGGAGCGCTTGTGTTCTCTGGTGCTCGAACTGGTCAGGCTCGCACCCGATTTCGCTCCCCGCTCGGAATCAGCGCCTCGTATGTCATGAACGGTAAGGATGCTGTGAACGATGAACTGGAGCAGGGCCGGATTATGGGCAAAGATATGCGACCGCTTCCACACGTGATCAGGTCAGAACTCATATACTCAGGCAAGGTAATAACACTGCATCGTGATGAAATTTTCCTTCCGGAAGGTCGCACGGCGGTCCGTGAGGTCGTTGAGCACCCTGGGGCGGTAGTGGTGCTGGCGATTGACGAGAGTGACGAGGTTTTCCTGGTTAGCCAGTACCGGCATGCCATTGGAGGATGGCTATTGGAACTGCCGGCCGGAGGCCTGGAGCCCGGCGAAGAGCCTCTACAGGCCGCCAAGCGGGAACTGCGCGAGGAGGTAGGGGTTGAAGCTCGGGACTGGACCCATTTGGGCTCGTTCTATTCAACTCCAGGCTTTGTCAATGAGCGCCTGCATGCGTACCTGGCGCGAGGATTGACCGGTGTGGAGACCGACCCGGATGACGATGAGGATATCTCCGTGATACGGTACCCTTTGCAGCAACTCCTCGATCACCTGGAGGAAGTGCCGGATGCCAAGACATTGGCAACCTTGTGTCTGTTCTACAGATCGGCATTTTGGGACCAAACGGACGCGACCTGAGGAACGGTAGTTATGCGAGTCGGAGTGCCCACCGAAATCCGGCAGGATGAATACCGGGTAGCTCTCACTCCCGCGGGCACCAAGGAGCTGGCCTCCCGAGGCCACATGGTTCTAGTGCAGCATGGTGCCGGTGAGGGCTCGTTCTTCTCCGACGAGGCCTACGTCGCGGCTGGCGCACGCATCGTGCCCGACGCCGACGCGGTATTTGCCCAGGCCGACCTCATTGTGAAGGTCAAGGAGCCGCTGCCTGAAGAGTACGCCAAACTGGAGCCTAGGCACATCCTCTTCACGTTCTTGCACCTTGCTCCCGATGCGGGGCTTACAGCGGCTCTGGTCGACAGCGGAGCTACCTGCCTCGCTTATGAGACGGTGGAGACCAGCGAGGGCCTCAAACCTCTTTTGGCGCCCATGAGCGAAATTGCCGGCCGGCTCGCTCCTCAAGTGGGAGCGTATTTCCTAGAGAGAATGAGCGGAGGGAAGGGCAAGCTGCTTGGCGGTGCCACCGGTGTTGATGCCGCCAGGGTTGTGATCCTGGGGGCAGGAATCGCCGGAAGGAACGCGGCCGCCATTGCTGTCGGGATGGGAGCGCACACAACGATCCTTGATATTGATCTACCCACATTGGCATCCGCGCAGCGTCAGGGATACCGCGTACGGACTCTGCACAGCGATCAGCTCACCGTCGAGGAAGAGGTGACGAAGGCAGATCTCGTCATTGGAGCCATTCTAGTCTCCGGGGCACGTACGCCTGTACTCGTATCGGAAGACGTAGTGCGGGCGATGCAGCCGGGTTCTGTCATCATGGACCTGAGCGTTGATCAGGGCGGATGTGTGGCCACTTCGCATGTCACCACGCACCGTGATCCCACCTTTGTCGAGCATGGTGTTATTCACTACGGAGTGGATAACATGGCAGGAGTCGTCCCCATCACTTCAACTCTCGCTCTCACCAATGTCACTCTGCCCTATATACTTGCGATTGCCGAGAAGGGAGTGGTCACCGCCGCCCGATCTGACCCCTCGTTGGCGCGGGGCATAAATGTCATGGAAGGCAAAGTGACGCTGCGCGAGGTGGCGGAAGCAACTTGCCATCCATACTTCCCGCTGGAGTACGTTCTGCCGATCGACTACACGTAGCACGATGGGAGTGCCTATCGATGCCGTTCTCGCCAGTTCAGGACTCTGACCTGATAGCCCACCTGCGGGCTCTCAAACTCGAGCGCGGCTTAGCCGAACGAACGGTGGAGTCGTACGAGCGCGACCTTCTTCAATTCGCGGATTTTCTTGACGAGGGGGGAAAGGCTCTGATTGACGCCACATCGGACGACATCAGGGATTTTCTGGCTCAAGGATTTTGGAGACCTTCTACGCGAGCCCGCAAAGCGGCGGCCATCCGCTCGTTTTATCGCCGGGGAGTTTTTATCGGTCTTCTCGAAACCGACCCGACGAGCAGTCTGGCCGGTGCGCGTCCTGAGTCCGAACTCCCTCGCGTATTAACCGTTCGCGAGGTGGAACGGCTGCTGGCCGGCCCCAAGGGAGGCCCGCGCGGTCTTCGCGATCGAGCCCTTCTGGAGACCATCTATGGAGCCGGACTGCGGGCATCCGAAGCACTCGGGCTCCGACTCCAAGATATTGATCTGGATGTTGGATTTGTCCGTACTATCGGAAAGGGCGACAAGGAGCGCGTGGTACCACTGGGTCGCAAAGCAATTGAAGCCCTGCGTGCATACAACGAGCGCGGACGCCCGCTCTTGGGAAAGCCGGGGGCTCTGAAGGCTCCAGAGATCTTTCTGAACGACCGAGGACGCCGGCTATCGCGGCAAGGCCTGCACTTGATCATAAAGAGATATGCACGGCAGGCCGGATTACCCGACGACGTGTCGGCTCACACATTGCGCCACTCATTCGCTACCCATCTTCTTGATGGAGGAGCCGATCTCCGGGCGGTCCAAGAGATGCTGGGCCACGCCGACCTCTCCACCACGCAGATATACACCCATGTAACGACGGCACATCTCCAGGAGGTCTACCGAGAAGCCCATCCCCGGGCTCGTTCGGGCGAGCCTAAGTGAGCAGATGTGTCTTCATCGTCCTCGATGGAGTGGGTGTGGGAGCGCTCCCCGATGCGGACGCGTACGGTGACCGTGATTCCGACACCTTGGGAAATATCAGCCGCATCGCCGGCCTGCATTTACCGGTTCTTTGCCAGCTGGGTCTCGGAAACATCGCACCGCTGGTGGGCGTGCCTCCGGTGGCCGCGCCCCTAGCCCTCCCCGGCAGACTGGCACCCTTGTCGGCGGGAAAGGACACGACGGTCGGCCACTGGGAGCATATGGGCCTGGTGACGCGCGAGCCCTTTCCTACCTACCCTCATGGGTTTCCCGAAGAGATACTCGCCCCCTTCCGAGACGCCATAGGGCGTGGCGTACTCGGCAACAGGCCCGCTTCGGGGACAGCCATCATAGCCGAGCTGGGCAAGGAGCATCTGGCTACAGGCAATCCCATTGTCTATACATCTGCGGATAGTGTTTTCCAGATCGCCGCTCACATCGAAGCCGTTCCGCTGGAAATGCTCTACTCATGGTGCGAGATTGCACGGAGTTTACTGAGAGGTCCACACTCTGTGGCGCGGGTGATCGCCCGTCCATTTGAAGGCAATCCTGGCCACTTCGTCCGTACGAAAGACCGGCGCGACTTTTCGCTCGAGCCCCCCGGGCCGACGTATCTGGACATTCTTCGCGAGAATGGTATTCCTGTGCTCGCCTTGGGCAAGATTGCCGAAATTTTCGCAGGCCGGGGCATAAGTACCAAGATCGCTGTTGCCACGAACTCAGACAATCTGTCTCTCGTGCTAGATCTATTACGAGATTGCCCGGCGCAGGGAAGGTTTGACGAGGGCCTCCTGTTCACGAATCTCGTGGAGTTCGATATGGCGTGGGGACATCGAAACAACGTGGATGGTTTCGCTCGGGGGTTGGAGGCCGTAGACAGAGCTTTGCCGGCGATACTGGCCGCTCTACGCAAGGACGATCTTCTCGTTCTCACGGCAGATCATGGTGTCGATCCCACCACTCCCAGCACCGATCACAGCCGGGAGTATGTTCCTCTGCTGCTGTATCCTCGGCCAGCGGGTGCTCCGGGTAAAGTCTACGAGGGCTTGTTCTCCGATACCGGAGCTACGGTATACAACCATCTGACGGGCAAAAGGCCAGCTCTTGCCGGAGCTGTCATCGGTGATCTGCGACCCCATCGAGGGTGGCGGCACTTCACGCCGGTCGCACATCTCCCGGGTACCCGGACGGAATACCTGCCTGTGAGACTGGGAATGGAGGAGGCGGAGGAAGCCGCGGCATGGCTCACCGGGGAAATAGGGGACCCACCGGACGTAGCGCTGGTGCTGGGATCGGGTCTCCTCCCCATGCTGCCTCCGCCCGTGTATGACGAGATACCTTATGGCTCTATCCCTCACTGGGTCACCGGTTCGGTGGCTGGCCATGCGCATGCATTGTCAATCGTCGAGTGGATGGGTATGCGTGTCGCTTTGCTGAAAGGAAGGATTCACGAATACGAAGGATACGACCTCAGTGAGATCCAGATGCCTGTGCGGTCATTGGCTCTATGGGGCGCCAGAAAGATAATACTTACCAGCTCAAGCGGCGCGTTGCCAGGCTCTTTCGCTCCTGGAGACGTAGCTATTGCCGGCGAGGTGCTTGATCTGCAGTACCCCGGAGCCGGCGGAAGACCAAGCCGCCTGCTTGCTACCGATGAAGAACTTCTGGTGGCGCTTGAACGCGCCGGCCATGTCCACGCGTCGGTGAACGGACCGCAATATGAGACTCCGGCCGAATTGGCAGTGTTAAGCACCTTGGAGGCCCATACGGTGAGCATGTCTCCGGCCGGGGAACTCAGAGCGGCTCGGGATATGGAGATGCGGGTGGCGGTCATCACAGTGGTGGCCAATGTGGGGGATACCACCCACGACGCGGTTCTAGCGGGCGGAGCAAGCGCGGCCGGAGCTCTTACCGCAACGATCCAAGCCATACTGACAGCCTGGGGGCAACACCTTTCTCGTGAAGATGGAACCGCTACCACCTGGGCTTGATGATCACCGGATGTTTCAAACATCTCCGCCGCTATACTAGACACCATGACAGCTCCGCCCTCACTGCTTGAAATCCCCACGGTCATCACGACCCATCAAAACGCGGACTTCGACGCCCTGGCCGCGGCCGTTGGCGCGGCCCTTCTCTATCCCGAGGGCCGGATTGTGTTTGCGGGCTCCCTGAATCCCAACGTACGCGAGTTCGTTTCGCTGCACGGGGAGAGCTTGCCCATCATGAGCCTGCGGTTGATAGATCAGAGCAAGATCCGCCGGCTGATCGTCGTCGATACTGCAGACCCTGAGAGGATCGGAGACCTCGGACGTCTGTGTGGCCGCGATGACGTTGAGACCGTGGTGTTCGACCATCACGAGGCCGAGAATCCGGAGCGTCCCGCGTTTGTCGCAGGGAAGAACTGGGTGCTGTCTTCGGATGGAGCACAGGCGACGTCGATGCTCTATCTACTTCGGGAGCGCGGAGTTGAGATCTCGCGGTTGGAAGCCACCATCTTCGCTCTTGGAATACATGAGGACACAGGCTCACTCACCTATCCGCGAACGACCATTCGCGACGCTGAAATGCTTGCGGCTTCCATGCGCCTTGGTGCGTCTCAGCCTTTGATAGAGCGCTATCTGCACAGCGCTCTCACCAAGGATCAGCGGGAAGTTCTCATGCGGATGGTCGACACGGTCAAACTAGAGCGTGTGAAGGGTATGGACGTGCATGTAGTCGCTCTGGAGGTACCGGCCTATATCGACGGCCTCAGCATCGTGGCGCACAAACTCATGGAGTTGATCAACGCGGAAGTGCTGCTACAGGCCGTGGGAATGGAGGGCAGAGTGTTTGTCACCGCCCGTTCCCGCGCCGGTTCTGTCGACGTGGGTGCTTTGCTGCACACTGTGGATGGTGGGGGACACGCTCAGGCCGCCTCGGCGGTCGTAAGAGGAGCGGCACCACAAGAGGTAATCGACACTCTTATAGACGCTCTTTCACGCACGAACTTCGGCGCTCCCACGGCGGGAGATATCATGAGCCGGCCGGTCCGCTTCGTCGATGCCGGCACTCCGGTGACCGAGGCTCTTGTGACCGCACAACGATACGGTCATTCCGGCATCTGTGTGCGCAGCAACGGATATGTGGTTGGGATAGTGGCCCGGCGCGATCTGGACAAGGCAATCCGTCACGGCCTCGGTCATGCCCCCGTAAAAGGGGTCATGACCCGTAGCTTCCTGTATGCGCGCTCGACCACGGGTATCGACGAACTGCGTCGCATGATGGTGGAGGGCAACATCGGCCGTGTCCCGGTGGTCGCAGACGAGGCGTATGAGAAGGCTGTAGCTCAGGGTAGGGTCAAGGTCGCCGATGTCATAGGCATCGCTACGCGAACCGACGTGTTGGCGGCATATCACGGTCGCTGGGAACAAGAACGATCGGAAGCCGCCACTCCTCAGGTATACGCCGTGCAGGCCCTAGCCGAACACTCGTTCTTCGGTCCTCTATTCAAGGCCTGTTCTGCTCTGTCGGAGGACTACGCGGGAGTGTATCTGGTCGGAGGTTTCGTGCGTGATCTCGTCTTGGCGCAGGCCAACGTCGACATCGATATCGCCGTCGAGGGAGACGGCATCGAGTTTGCCACACGTCTTGCCGCTCAACTGAGGGGGAGAGTACGTGCACATCGCAAGTTCAAGACTGCCGTCGTGCTGCTTCCGCCAGAGATTTTGGGAGACGCTCCCGGCTGGGTGAGGCAAGGCGGCGAACCGTTCCATGTCGACGTTGCCACGACCCGAACAGAGTTCTACGACTATCCTGCGGCTTTACCCAGGGTGGAACATGCCTCCATACGGCAGGATCTCTTTCGCCGTGACTTCACCATCAATGCCATGGCCGTCTCACTGCGGGGACGGGATTTCGGCACTTTGATCGATTTCTTCGGTGGCTATCGCGATCTGAAGGAGGGCGTGATCAGGGTGCTCCATAACCTGAGCTTCATTGAAGACCCAACCCGGATCTTCCGTGCAGTGCGCTATGAAAACCGGTACGGCTTTCGCATGGATGAGCAGACCAGAAACTTTGCCAAGAGCTGCGTGGATATGCATCTGGTGGGTGATCTGTCCAGCGTACGCCTTCGCGATGAGTTGGTCGCCCTGTTGAGCGAGAGCGACGTTGAGTGGACATTGGGACGCCTGTTTGAGTTGGGAGTGGCCCGTGAGGTACACCCCAAATTGGCCACTGGAGCCAAGACGGCGGCACTGGTGAGACGCATCGATTACCTGATCACAGAATTGGAAGTTCAGAACGAGGTGGTAAGCTGGCGGCTGAGGCTGGCAGCCATGACCCGCAACATGGAACACGAGGAGCTTTACTTGTGGCTGGAACAGCTCAAGCTGAAGCACTCGGACAGCGCGGTTATCAGGGCTGGAGTGATTGTGGGGCCGTTGCTCCGTTCGAGCTTGGCCGGAGACACCATGAGCGACTGGGATGTGTACCGGGGATTGCGGTCCACCCCGCTGGAAGCGCTGGTGTTTAGCTTGGCGGGCATGGAGCCGGGCCCGGCGGAAGAGCGCCTGAGGCGCTACATCAACGAGATACGTCATCGAACGCTGAGTGTCACCGGGGATGACCTTCTCGCCATGGGAGCGAAGAAGGGCCCCGCAGTGGGACGGCTACTCGAACGGCTAAGGGAGTTGCGCGTGAAAGAAGTTATCAGTGGACGAGAAGCCGAACTGCGGGCGGCACAAGAGATGCTCGTGGGGAGGACGCAATGAGTGCCGACCGTCTGATCAACCTGGTTATCCTAATACCGGTACTGCTGCTATCGATGATGGCTCATGAGCTGGCCCATGGCTGGGTTGCATACCGCCTGGGCGATCCCACCGCCAAGAACTACGGCCGGCTCAGCCTGAATCCGATCAAACACCTGGATCCGCTTGGCACGGCGATGTTCGTTATCACCTATCTCTTCTCCGGGTTTGTGTTCGGGTGGGCGAAGCCTATCCCAGTGTCGCCCTATTACTTCAAGAACCGGCAGCGCGGCATGGCGATCGTAGGAGCGGCGGGTCCGGTAATGAACTTCATTATCGCCGTCATCTTCATTGTGCTGCTGAACTGGATCCAACCGGACTCGAATGGCCGGGTCTTCACTATTTTCTTTCTCATTTTTCAGATCAACGTCGTTCTGGGACTGTTCAATCTGATTCCGATCCCTCCACTTGACGGCTCCCGGGTGCTGGGCGCCTTTCTTCCCCGGGGTGCCTATGAGAAGTGGGCATCCCTGGATCGCTTCGGCATGCTGCTGGTGCTGGCGCTGATAGTCATATTCCAAAGCCAGTTCTTCCGGTTGATCGAATGGGCGCTCGTTGGGCTTGCAAAAATCTTCTTGACCAACTACACGATCCTGTGAGTATCGATCTTGTGAGTATTCTTCAGGGGTGAGGCGACGCTGAGACCCTTAGAACTCGATCTGGAAGTCTACCAAGGTCCTTTCGACCTCCTGCTGTCGCTGGTTCTGAAGGAGGAGATCGACCTCCTGGAAGTACCGCTCTACGAGGTGATCTCGGCCTACCTGGAGGATATGGAGGCCGCGGGGGCGAGCGGATACTGGGATGAGATGACCGAGTTTCTACTCTTGATGAGTTTGCTGGTCGAGGTGAAATCCCGGCTGCTTCTGCCTAGTGCCCACGTTGAGTTGCAGGATGAGTTGACGCCGGAAGAAGCACGGGACAGACTGCTGGCACGCTTGTTCGAGTACAGCAAATTCAAAGCAGCCTCTCTCAAACTCCGCGAATTGGGCATGGCTAACAGCGGAAGGCTTCTGCGACCGTCCGCCGGCGAGCCGAGGCGGCGGCTCGCGTTGGTAGAGGACATCGTCGGCACCGGTAATGTCATGGACCTACGGGAGAGCATGCTCCGGCTGATCAATGCTAGGCGCGAACCGGACTCCTCCCATATCACGCAGATCAAGGTGGAGCTGCAGCGTCAGATCCGCATTATCCGGGGTGTCCTGGCAAAACGGAGCCGCTTCTCATTCAACCGCATATTCGGCGGCGAGCAGCCACTGGTCCAAGCCGTATCCGTATTTGCCCTCCTCGACCTTCTGGCTCGAGGCGAAATTCGAGCTTCGCAGGCTGAACCGTTCGGCGATATCTTGGTGAGGGTTCGTGACCACCGTGGGGCCCATGGGGCCGCTTGAGAACCGGGAGCCGGAGAGAGGTTTGAGCGTGAGCGATCAATACAGCTTGGATATGAGCGGCACCACGAGGCACGTGTCCGAGCACGATGAGTATGAGAATAAGCGCGCTGTTGAAGCCCTTCTGTTCGCAGCCGGGAGACCCATAACGGTGGACGAGATAGTTCGAGCCTTATCTCTCGAGAAGCCCGTCAATGGAACGGTGGTAGAGAATATCCTGGAGGATCTGACTGCAGAGTTCCCGGTCGATGGCGCTAGAGGTTTCGAGCTAGTGCGTCTGGCGGGGGGATGGGTATTCCGCACCAATGCGCGGGCACGGGCGGCAGTTGCCGCGCTGTTCGATCTACCCGAGGATGTGAGTCGCTTATCGGCGGCCGCCATGGAATGTCTGAGTATCGTTGCCTATCTCCAGCCTGTATCGCGGCCGCAGATCGCGGAAGTGCGCGGCGTGAATTCCGACTCTCCCATACGTACGCTCCTGGAACGCGAGTTGATCACTGAGATGGGGAGGGACAAGGCGGGTGCGGGTGCCATCCTGTACGGAACAACTTCGCGATTTGAGGCTGTATTCGGACTGTCCGGGCTCGATGAACTGCCTGCACTGGATGGCTTTGCGCTTGCAGAGGACCAGAAGGACGATCTCCGCCGCCGGCTGGGCCTCTTGACGGTCCCAGAGTGAACGTCAGGCTGCAGAAGTATCTCGCCGAGGCGGGTTTGGGCTCGCGGCGCAGCTGTGAAGACCTCATCCGCGCGGGCCGTGTCACCGTGGACGGGAAAGTGGCGCACATCGGTGACTCCGTCAATGGCGATGCGCAGGTCGTGGCGGTTGATGAGCGCCTCGTGACGAAAGAACAGAAGGAGTACTGGCTTCTCAATAAGCCTATCGGGATACTCAGCGCGGCCGTGGATACGCGGGGGCGGCCGGTTGTCACTGATTTGGTGCCTACTCGTGTCCGGGTTTTCCCTGTAGGACGGCTCGATCTTGACAGTACCGGGCTTCTCGTCCTCACCAACGATGGTGAGCTAGCCGCTCGGCTGCTTCATCCTCGGTACCACGTGGAGAAAGAGTATCTGGTGGTAGTGAGAGGGATCGTGGCCGAAGCGGCCCTCAGGGCGCTTCGGCACGGAGTCGTTCTCGATGACGGACCGGCCGCGCCCGCGCGCGTCGATATTGTGAACATCTCACGGCGAGATGGGAGCGGTGCCACGACGGCGCTGAAAATCACCATCCATGAGGGCCGCAAACGGCAGGTGCGGCGCATGATGGAGGCCGTCGGCCACAGAGTTGTCACTCTCCATCGTTCGGGTTTTGCCGGACTTAGTGATGAGGGCCTGGTGGTTGGGCGGGCACGCCGTCTTTCTGCAGAGGAGATCCAACGACTCAAGAATCAGGCGTTCGAGAGCTAAACCGGGGCTAGGCCGCAAGTCACCGGATTCCGGCGCGCCAGGGACGCTTCACGTATCTTCCTGCCCACTGCTCTATACTGGGTTTCTCGCGCGGGTCCGGCCGCCAGCCCGCGGTGAGTATTCGTCGGCGACCTGCGGCGGCAGCACAGTGGAGTGGCGATGAGACTAAATCCTGTCCTTGAGAAGCTTACACCGTACCGGGCCGGTCCTCCGATGGCCGAAATTCGTAAACGATACCGGCTTGAAACGGTGGCCCGGCTTTCTGCCAACGAGGTGCCCTGGGGGCCCTTCCCCGAAGTAATCTCGGCCTTGAAGGCTGCGCTGGACGGTCTCAACCGATACCCGGACGGAGGCTGCGATGAGCTGCGTACCGTCGTGGCCAAACAACTGGGGGTAGAGCAGGAACATCTGGTATTTGGCAATGGATCATGCGAGCTTCTCATGTTGCTTGGTCAAGCTTTTCTCAGTCCCGAACACCACGCGGTGTTTCCCCATCCCTCTTTTGTGATGTACCGTTCGATAGCGCTCGCAGAGGGAGCACC
>CAZOJR010000005.1:0-670 GCA_964580165.1 uncultured Gaiellales bacterium | reverse complement strand
TCGGAGAGAACACGAGTCTTCTCATCATCTGCAATCCCAATAACCCTACGGGCAGCTATCTTGAGCCGTCGGTACTGCACGAGTTCCTGCAGAGAATACCCACCGATACCGTGGTGGTCTTGGATGAAGCCTACGGCGAGTTTGTAACCACTCCGGCACACCAGGATTCGACGGCTTGGCTCGCCGAATGCCCCAACCTGGTTATACTCCGCACCTTTTCGAAGATCTACGGTCTGGCCGGACTGCGCATTGGCTACGGGATTGCCGATCCACAGGTAGTGGAAGCCCTTGACAAGATCCGGCAGCCATTCAATGTCGATGCACTTGCCCAAGTGGCGGCGGCCGAATCCCTCCGTCACCCCGACCGGCTGGAGCAACGCAGAGAGCAGGTGGCTACGGAGAGACGCCGTCTTGCTCGCCGTCTGGACGAGATGGGCATCAAGTACCACCCCAGCGAGGCCAATTTTCTCCTGGTTGACGTGACCGCGCTTGCCATCCCCGGTCCCGAGGTAGCTCAGGCTCTACTGGAGAGAGGAGTGCTTACGCGCTCGGGGTACGCAATGGGTTGCCCGGGATGGATTCGGGTTACCATAGGTGAAGTCGAAGAAGGAGATCTCTTTCTATCGGTCATGGATGAGTTGCGCCGATCACCATCGAGCGTGACTCTGTC
>CAZOJR010000004.1:0-22233 GCA_964580165.1 uncultured Gaiellales bacterium | reverse complement strand
CCGCCACTGACGCGGTAGATACCGTAGGGATTATAGGGGATGCGTATGAGGTCAGGGCCGATGGGGTAATGAAGGAAGTAGAACCCGTGCTAACGCTAGGGGGCGGCAATGGCGCAGAGCGAAGGCTTGGAAGCAGAGTGGACCGGTCACGAGCTGTTCGATGTCGACGGGAATAGAATCGGCAGGGTCGAGGATGTTCGCTACGGAGACGTTTCGGGTGGTCTGCAATGGCTGGTGGTGGATACCGGGGTCCTGGGGGCGAAGAAGGTTTTCGTACCTGCGGGACAGGTTCGACGCTCGGGTGACCGGCTCTCTGTGGGCCACACCAAGGCGAGGGTGAAGGATGCACCAGAGGCCGAAAACGAGCAGGTATTAACTCAGGCCGACGAAGGAAAGCTGTGTAGGTATTACGGCCTTCAGTATGTTCCCGGCGATCAGGCGGAAGGTTGTGAGGAAATCCCGGACCAGCGTCCAGCGGGGTAATCCCGCGCAAATCCATACGGTCTTGCTTGCCTTGCAGGAGACTCAGAAGCTGAAGGTAGCTGCAACGCCCCCGGGCGATACGGCATGGCCGAATGCCTCTTTCAAGAGCGTAGTGGCGGAGTCTCCTGTGCAATGACAAGGGACTAGTGTCTTGATGCCAAACGCTCTCAGCGCAGTCATGGTATGACGTATGCGCGACGGCTCGGCGTTCATCAGATGGAATCCTCCGATGACGGCTCGGAGTGCTGCTCCGTGAGTCATGCGTTGCACGTACTCCAGAGTGTTTATGACGCCCGAGTGCGCGCAACCGAGGCAAACCACGGTTCCCTCACATGTTTCGATCCACAAGGCAAGATCGTCTTCGATGGCGTCGAGATGGGCTCCCTGCGAGTCGAGCTAGAAGGCTCCTCCGGTGTCTTCATAGGTTGTCAGACGTGGAATGGGGCCGGTCAGCCCGATGGTATCGGTAAGCATGAGTGGTTCCTGGACCCAGGCAATTCTCTCCGGAAGCAAGTTATGCAGGGCTTCCCTGGCCTTCCGTGGCATCCCGATGGATTTGGGATTGTTGTCGCGGATGACGTAACGTGGTTGAACAACCCCTGGATGGCAGTATAGACGGATTTCCGGGGTCTGCTCGATGACATATGGCATACCGCCGGTATGGTCGTAGTGGCCATGGCTTACGACGAGGGTGTCTGCCGAACTCAAGTCAATACCCAAACTAGCAGTGTTACCCTTCAATGCCGCTCCCTGTCCGGTATCGAACAGGATGCGCTTGCCCCCGCTCTCTACCCAGAATGACAGGCCGTGTTCGGAAATGAGGCCTTCGCTGGCTTTGTTGTCCACAATAATCGTGATTCTGGTATCCATGGTGTCGCCTTCAACTGGTTGTTATGCCGGCAATCATATGAGCCGGGTGATCTTGTGGTTAGCCAAGTCGCTCCTGGGCTAGACGCGATAGGTCGAGAAGCGCATTACCCCGATCTGCTAGCACTTCGATCCACGAACGTAGCAACTCGCGGCCTGGCGGTTCGATGGTGTATGTCCGGCGCCGCGGTCCGGCCAGGCCCACCTCCCACGAGGAACTGATCATTCCGGCCTCCTCCAGCAGCCGCAGGATGCGATAGACGCTGCCCGGGTCAACTTGGAGTTGGCCGGCAATCAACTGTTGAACGCGCTCGATGAGCGCATAGCCATGCCCGCTCTGCTCTGTCAGCGCGGTGAGAATAGCGGTTTCGATGAGCGACCGTTTGTGCTCACCAAACCCAGTTCCCGCAAGGACGGTTGTATCCACAGCGGCTCCCGGAGCACGAAGGTCTTGTGCCCCGCGGCCTTGTCTTCGCCGCCGGCGGTGTCCTCCCGGGCCATTCGTATTCATTTGCCCCTCCGAGGTGTCGTTGAACTCCACAATGACCGTTTTAGCAAGTGAGTACCCATGGGCACATCTACGTGATTCGCGACGACCCGGCATTTCACTTTGAATAAGAACCAGATGACCCGTGGTACGTCGCTCAAAGACTCGAAATTTCCCTGTCCCTTGGCGATTACGAGGTCGGATTCCCAAAACCGACGCCGGAAGTCCTTATTACAATCCGCAAGCAAGGTTCCTGGAGCGTCCGAACCGTTGCTGATCACTTCTGCGATCTGTTCGAGCCGTACGGCTTGTGCGTCGATAAGGGTGGCGTCGTTTATCACAGGAGTTCCGCGCACGGCTACAGTCACTCGGGATTGCTGGAATTGCTCAATAAGGAGGCGGTCGAAGGCGATTTCGCCTGCATTGTCGGCCAGATATAAAACGGTGCCGGCGGTTCTTGCTGCTTGATAGAAATCCAGGTGGTCACCAGCGAGAGGTTGGCTTAGCGCCTGATCGATCGTTTGTCGCAGGTCGGATTCGTCCACGTCTCCGGCGATTCCCATGTCAATAACGTTACCCGCGATAGCCAGACGAACGGCTGTATCGAGGGGGTCGGGCGCGTTGCGCACCAGAGTTCTCAGTTCGGGTAGAAGCCGGAGCGCCATTTGGTTCTGCCGGTCTTTTGCTGCTCTGTAGGGATCACCATCGGAGGTGAGGGTACGAAGGTAGCGATGCACGTGCTGAGCGAAGGCGGGGGGCGATTCAGCCAAATCGGCCCTGCCCATCCACAACAGCATCTCGCGCATCATGCATTCGTGCACAGACTGGTCGTCTGAAGCGGCCCTTGCCGCATCGAGCGTTTGGCGCACGAAGCAGGGAATACAATCCAGCGTTGCCCTCACGTTTCAGCGTCTCCCTAGAATCTGTGATTAAGAAAATTCTGTAGTTACAGGGATCCGGCTGCACACGCCGTTTGGGTGGGTGCAGCCGGAGCCACTTCGCATGTGCAGCCGCTTAGTTTTTGCCGGTCTCAAGATCCGAGAGACGCTTCATCACCAGGTCCAATTGGGCTTGGAGTGCGTCTGCCTGATCCTTGAGGGCCTGCCTTTGAGTCTCTGGGCCGGATTTGGCGTACGAATCTGGTTGCACATATGGGTTGGCGTATGTGCCGGCACGTGCCCATCCGGGAAGACCGGTAGCATAATACATATTGCGTCTGCCATGTCCGCCGCCCAATCTGTATCCCCTGTTGCCGCCACAGCCTCTGCCAAAACCGGGGTTGGCATACCCAGGATTATCATGACCCGCGCAATAGCCCAATGAACGACCCGTCATGGGCCCTGCACCTCGAGGTCCTGTTCTATCTCCGCCTGGCATATTGAGATCCTCCCTTCAGCCATCTGGAGTACTGACCAACTACAGTATAGCTCAATCTAGATGTAGTTACCATTTATTAATATTTCCCACTTACTACTGTGGCAAACATGGTTACGACGCTTGCGATGAGAACGACGTGCTCATGTTCAAGGAGAGCGCCATCGGAATCTGTGTGACCAGGCTAAGGGGGCTCCAGTCACAGATTGAGTGGGCTGATGACCGGCCGGATTGGCTCGATTCAGACCTTGTAGATTGCCGTTACAAGTGCATAACATAGCAACGAGATGCCAATCCCCCAGAATACTGCGGCGGCACCGCACGCCGGATGACCGACCGCCTTTTTCGATCGTGGAAGAATCCTGCCGGCCGCGGGTTCATCATGCTTGCGCTTATGCAGCTCTCCTATGGCTTTGCCTACAGTGCTCATAACAACGTTATAACCAACTTCTTCGAGGACATTCTCCACTTCAGTGGACCTCAGTTCGGTTATATGACTGCAATACGTGAGGTCGGTGGTCTCTTTCTCATTGTCCTTATGGCTCTTCTCTACCGTGTGTCAATACCCCGGCTCACCGCCGGTGCGCTGTTCTTTCTCGCGCTCGGATTCGGGTTGTTTGGTGTATCAACCAGCTTTATTACGGTGATCCCGTGGATCCTCATCAGCAGTTTTGGTATGCACACCGTTCTGCAGACTCAGTATTCGCTCGGCATGAGTCTGACGACGCAGGAAAGAAGCGGCCACGTACTCGGGCGAATGACGGCCTTCAATCAGGCCGGCACCTTTGTGGCTCTTTTGGTCATCTTTCTCATTTTCCACTTCGATCTACTCTCGTACACCGCGACGTTCGTCGTGATCGGTGTGGTCGCTTTCGTGGGCGCAATCGCCATATTCCGCTTCCCTCACCTGCACGAGGGCCAGGAGCGCAAGACGGCTGCGAAACGGGAGCCCATCGTGTGGCGCAAAGACTACCGTTATTACTACTGGTTGAACCTGCTTGACGGTGTACGTCAGCAGGTCTTCTTCTCGTTCGGGCTCTGGGTGCTTGTCAATCGTTTCAAGTTGACGGTATCGGATATATCGTTACTGTTACTTACGGTGACGTTCGTTGGAATCGTGTCATCGTCGTACTTGGGACGGTTGATCGACCGTCTGGGTGAGCGCCGGGTGCTGCAGGCCATCAATATCGGCTATGTTGTGGCTCTGGGCGGATACGCTCTGGCGGGAAGCGTTTATCTGGCCTGTGTTTTCTACGTTATCTATTCGTTCATCGTCCCCTTCTCGAGCATAGGGGCATCTACATATCTGCGCAAAATCGCCGTTCCCGAGGATATTGCGCCCAGCCTGGCCATGGGCATCACCATTCTGCATGCCACCGCGGTGATTGTGCCGGTCGTGGCCGGGTTTATTCTTAACTACGTTGGCTATGAGATCCCGTTCTTTATTGCCTGTGGTGCGGCCCTTGTCGCAGTGGCGGTTACGCAACGTCTGAACCCGAGGGCACAACGGACTGCGGCTCGAAAAGCGTTGGACGAGGCTACGGCGGCAATGAGGTTGGGAGGAGAACCTGCTGCGGTTGAGAGCGGCACGTCCTCTTAACAACGGTTTGAGCAACCGGCCGTGAGGTGCCGCTCGGGTCTCATCGGAGCCGGGGAGGCCACAAGATCAGCTGCCGGTCTCGGAGCTTGACGGGTTTAGCCATGCCCGTAATAGTGCGATCAACATCTCCAGGCGCTCTTCGCGCTTTCCTGACCGAACTGTGGCATCGGCCGTTACGTGTAGGAGAGCGAAGACCAGAGGGGCTGCCATATCTGCGTCCAGAGGCCGGCAGGCTCCCAGAGCGATTCCCTGGCGAAGCAAACGTGATATGAGATCATCTGCCAAGTGCTCGCCTTCGACAGGGTGCTCGGCCGCCGGTCCGTGAAAGATGGCTTTGTGTAGATTGCCCAGCTCCACGTGGAAGTCGAGAAACCGCCCGCACTCCTCCTCGAGTACGGTCCACCATTGTGTCGCCGTTCCCACATCCGCAAACCGATCCATGGCCTGACTCATGTGGGTGGACAAGACCCGGTCCCGTACCGCTACGAGCAGGTCATTCCATGAGGAGAAATAAAGGTAGAAGGTTCCTTTGGCGGCATGCGCCGCTCTCGTGATGTCCTCAACTCGAACGCCGGTAGGATCGCGGCTGCTAAGAACAGCGAGAGCGGCTTCTACCAGTTCTGCGCGACGCATCTCCGGTTTAAGCCGGCGGCGGGCCGCGTGTCTCTCCGATCGCTCCCTCAGTCGCTCTGTGTGTCCGTGCATGTTTCCTCTAGAGTTTCCCTGCGTCTTTGCTCAACATTTGCCAGCCGTGTTCTTTGCGGCGGAGCTTCATTTGAGCATGTGATCCGGATTCCGGCCGGTCGTCAGGTATTCGTCTTGGTCTCGTCGTCGCCGTTCTTAGCCGTCTCGTCGGTCTTGGTATCTTCTTTGATGGCCGACCTAAAACCCTCTTCGCCTTCTTTGATACCTTTCTTCAGGCCCATGATCGAACGACCCAGCGAGGAGCCGAGTCGTGGTATCAGCTTGCCTCCGAAGATGAGCAAGATGATGACTACAACAATGGCGATTTCCCAGCCGCCTAACCAACCCATTCTAGTGCTCCCCTCGTTGCTGCTGAAGAAGCGTTACCTGTATTGTTGCACGCCCGGGTAGTGGTGTCTGCAGGTCGGGTCACTCTGCCGTCATTGAAGTCTCGGCCACTTTTGCGCTCTCCTCCTGATCGATCATGTACCTGAGAATCCCGTAGATGACGAGGTTGATGACAAGTTCGATCCCGGCGGTTAGCTGCGAACGGTAGAAGGCGAAAAACTGGGTGAGAAAGATCAGGACTAGAAGAGCCAAGCGGAATATCTTGAGAGCTGCCAAACGAGACGTTCGCAGACGCAATACCCCGATGACGACGATGATGCTTGCCACTCCGGAAGAGACCACCTCCCCCCAGACCGCGAGTTCGAAGCGGGGTACATCCATCTCTCGAATCGCGAACCATAGAGCCGCAAGGGCGCACAGCGCCATGATAACGAGAATGGCCAGATAGCGGCCCCGGGCCAGCCGCTTGACGATCTTTGACTGCCAGAAAGCCACAATCAAGAGGAGAAGAACTACCACGAGCCAGATGAACAGCCACTGACCCACTTCCCGTACCGAGACGATGTCAATCACAAGTCTTGCGAGCGCTTGGCCTATGAAAAAAACAACCAACACCCATGCGAACCAGCGGTTGGTTCGGATGTGCGCATAGAGGCGAGCGGGAGCTTGGCGCATGCGCGTGAAGAGGCTCGGCGGCGCGCTGTGCGAGATTTCCATGTTGTGAACCAAGTCGCTCAGCGACCGTGCAAGCGGAAGGCTGGGATTGCATCCGGATAGGAGTTCTCGCATCCTCTGATGGTCGGTAGGCGATAGTGGGCCCATCACTCCACTCTTCATGATTTCGAGAGCGTTGATGAGACGTGTCTCCTCACTGCTATCCTTGTCTTTGTTGATTCCTCTGATCCCCAGGTAAAGCACGACGAAGATCACGTAAATGATTGCTATGGTAGGCTCGAAGAAATAATTGTTATCGCTGGTAACGAACTTACCCAACTCGTCGATAAACACGCCGAACCCGATGCCTCCAATAACTGCCGCCGCCGGGTTGCCCAGTGGACTGAGTGAGGCCAGCAAGATGATAATAGCTGCCACCATACCGAGACCGCCCCACAACATATGGGCGATGTGGAGACCTCCCGGCGCCAGCTCCGGGTAGCCGGTGAGTGCCAGAAAGATGCGAACGGCGACAATGGAAGCCGCCGCCGACACGAGGAAGTCCTCGAAGAGCCGGTCGGCGAAGAGATTTCGCCCCAGGGCGTAGTGACGGACCCGCGTGCGGAAGTCCGTCATGATCCGGCGTACTTCTATCTGCTTCCACCTATTACGGCCTAGCCGCACCTGCTCCTGCCTGTTTCGCTGGTTTACGCCTAGTAGCGGATCACTTCTTGTCCAGATGTTGATGCAACCGAGCCCAATGAGACGTCAAGTTCGAGAGGTGCGGAAATGGTGGACGGATCACCGTCGGAGATATAGCGAAGCTCCGGAGATCGCTCAAACATGGCCAGAAGATCGCGAAGGCTTGTCCCGCTCACCTCGATGCGAGGGATATGGTAAGACTGAAAGCCGTCTGAGAAGGGAGATAACGAAGGTCCGCCGGTGGCTCTGAGAGCCGCTTGATAGGTGTACGTTTGTCCGTTGTATTCCCCGCTCTTGAGAAGCGAGGCTTGGGCCGGGTATTCCCCGAAAGGTACGGCGATGGAAGTGACTTCATAACCGCCGCCGATCATCTCCTCGAGCATCTGCTTGGACTGGCAGAGCTGCTTCATGGCCTCAGCGGTAGAGGCCTTCTTGAGATTGAGGTGGGTTACTGTGTGGCTCCCCACCTCGTAACCCCAAGACACGAGTTGCCGCAGCTTCTGCTCTTTGAATTCCGGCTGGCCGAACACGATACGGTCGGGCGCGTCCACTTCGAGGAGAGGGAAGAAACTTGCGTGGCCGGTCCATTCCCCATCGTTTGCCGCCGCCTGCATGATGGCGACCGCGCAATCAGGGTCGAGCTCGCCGGTGGCAGTGATGCGGTATTGGCCTCCGCTGGAATCGTCAAAAGTGATGACGACAGGCGATTTACCTGCGGGAATATCGATATTGCCACTCGCCAAGTCACAGGCATTGATCGGGTAGTAGCCCGCCGCCTCAAGGTCGGCGATGTCTTGGCGGAAATCTTCCGGGGTCCGGTTGTACTGGCTATCGGTATGGCCGATCAGGTGGTACATGAGCACCGGCACCTGCCCCATCTCGTTGGCATTCAGCGATCTAGCCCGGTCTATCGCACTGACTTCGCCAGATCCCTCGGGAACTATCGCGGAGTCCTGTGATCCGATGGACGAGGGCGTCGACATAGCGGCGCCGGATTCCGGGACGTTCGTGCCGAGGGATACCGCTGCCCATACGATGAGCACCGCTATTACGCATATACCGGCAAGAAGTGGTATGAGCCGGCGGCGTCTCCTCTGTTTCCGGAGGTAGTGCAGGTCTTGTCTGCTGGTGGTATGACCGCCCGAGGTGCGGGCTGTATTTCGAGAGCTGGGGTGTCTCATGGGTGGGTAGTCCATCTGTTTGTTCTCTTATCACTTTGATCCCATGGTTACATGTTAGATTCAGAGACTACCAGACCTGCCTACCGGGCAGTGGTCAGGTTGGGACTGGGGACTTGTCCTAGCGCGAGACGAACGGGGGAGCCTCTATGATGAAACCGGAGCGAGTCTACGAAACCGATGTTCTTGTTATCGGAGGGGGGATAGCGGGTTGCTTCTCCGCTGTACGCGCGAGAGAAGAGGGCGCTGATGTTGTCATGGTCGACAAAGGCTACTCCGGGAAAGCGGGAGCGACTCCCATGGCGTCATTGGGCTTCATGGTCTATAACCCGGAGTGGGGCATGGATCTGGATGCCTGTATCGCCGCGGTGAGCGAGAAGGGGGAGTACGTAAACGACAGAACGTGGACAGAGATAATCTTCAGGGAGTCTCTGCCAGCTTACCGAGAACTCGTCGATTGGGGGGTGAATTTCCGCACGGAAGATCCGGAGGGGACACCCTATTTCAGGCGGTACCCGCCTTTTGCCGTTGTCCCGCTTGGAGTTCCCACCACCGCGATGCCGTCGAGGCGGCAGGCGGAAAGGATGGGCGTGAAGGTCTTGGACAAAGTGATGATCACCGACTTGCTCAAGGCTGGTGATCGTGTTGTGGGGGCAGCGGGTTTTTCTCTGCCCGAGGAGGACCGCTGTCTCTTTCTCGCCAAGGCGACGGTGGTAGCTACGGGATTTACCTCGGTGCTTTGGGGCAACGGTGACGCCATCGCGTACAGAGCGGGGGCGGACTTGACGACCAAGGAGTACACATACACGTGGCCGGGCGCGGGGACCCTCCCCGAGGGCCAGCGGGCGGCAGCGGCTCGCACGATGTACATGCGATTTAAAGATGCCGGGGGAGCAGATATCGATGTCTCGGGCAATTACGAGATGGATCTCACTATGGAGTTTCTCATTCATGCCGGGAGGGGACCCATCTTCTGGAATCTCGACGGGGCCTCACCTGAAGATGTCGAACGGATGAAGAAACGGCAGGATGGTGCCTTTCCAAACGATCCGGTTGACTTTGACCCCGGCCGTGGTGGTCTATTTCAGATGGACGGCGGCGATGGGGGCATGAACGTGTGTCCACAAACCGGCGGTATCTGGCCGGTTGATACCTCCTGCGCGGCTACGCTCCCCGGTCTCTTCGCCGCTGGCGAGGCATGCGGGACGAGGTACATCGGTGCTCGTCATCCGGGGCCGGGTTTTGGCCTTGCCGGTTCGGCGGTTACCGGTGCTAGGGCGGGCAGGGGAGCCGCGAAGTTCGCTCGTGAAAATGAAAGGATGATTCCGGACAGGGATGAGGTGGCACGGCTGATGGAGATTCTTGCCGCTCCTATCGAGCGTAAGGGTGGTTTCAACCCGAGGTGGGTCACCCAGATCCTGCAGAACACCGTTACTCCATACTTCATGAAGTACATCAAGCATGGCGAACGTCTTGAAGCAGGGCTAACCATAGTTGGATTCTTGAGAGACCACCTGGTACCACGGCTCTATGCTCGTGACTATCACGAACTATGGTTGGCCCACGAAACCAGAAATATGGTGCAGAGTGCTGAGATGATTTTGCGAGCGTCGCTGTTCCGAACCGAGAGCAGGGGCAACCACTACCGGGAGGATTTTCCCCGGAGAGATGATCCCGACTGGCTTGCGTGGGTGAAACTACGGCAAGGTGCCTGCGGGATGGAGCTGTGGAAGGAGCCGGTCCCCCGGGAATGGTGGCCGGATCTGTCCGGGTCGTACGAGGCGAGGTATTCGAGAAGATTCCCGGGAGAATAGGATGAAGGCACCCGAGGCCGTTAAGCGAGGGAGGCGGGAATGGCCATAAACAGGATCGATGTCGAGCTTTGCGGGGGGTGTGGGGTATGCGAAATGGCTTGCCCCATGGATGTCATCCGGATGGATGCGATGATCGGAAAAGCAGTGGTCAGGTACGCTGAAGACTGTACCGGCTGTGGTGTCTGCGAGGCGGAATGCCCAGAGGGGGCTGTGTACCTTCTGCCGGGCAGAATTGTGCCGTCCCTTACCGCATGGTAACTTTCCTACCGGTTGATGGCACGCACTATCTCTTCGATGTCTTCGCCGTAGGTTGTACCCGGAACGGCCCATCTTCCATTGAGATCGGCGAGCACGGATGCCGCGCCGCGCGGGTTGACACAATCGAACCGCGGATCGGTGGTTGAGTTGGCCCACACTACAGGGCTTGCATCGTAGACGTAGGCCACCATGTGGGCCACGTGGGCCATGACTCCCGCCTCTGCGGTTGCGAAGAATGCGCCTGGTTCACCACTGCCGGTGGATCCGATGCCGGCGTAGTTGTTCTGCTCCGGTATCACGTTTCCCCCATACATGCCGTAGCCGGTCTCGTGGATCATTTGCGCCCAGAGAATATCGGCGCGTAGGTCTGCCTCGGCAGAGTAGCGCACATAGTATTCGGCCAGGATCGAGGGTGAGGCCGTAAATAAGGGCGAGGGGCAGGCGGTGAGCAAGAAGGAAGCCAACCGCTCTGCCGTTCCGCTCCACACTCCTCTGAGCGGGGTCTGTCCGTAGGCCAGGACGACCGCGGTGGTGTCAGCAGTTTCGGGCAAAACGTCTCCGGATGCCGCGACGGGCTGAGACTGACCGGTCGAAGTAGTTGTGGCCGGCAGTCCTACAGATGACGCGTTCGGTACCCGGCCCTGTTCGGCCATAACCCTTTCGTGTAGTGAACGAGGTTGTACTGTCTGACTGGTGATCGTGGTTGCCGTGGATATTGTAGTCGCCGGCTGGGCGGAGGCTGGCGAGAGACCGTAGTCGCCGTAGGTGCTCCCTCCACATCCTGCAAGCGCGAGGCTTATGAGCGCCACTATCATCAACGTCGTTGCCCCCGTGATCCACGCAGGGGCTCTGGAAGCTGGTGGCGTCGCTCCGGAGATTGGCGCCGCGGCCGGGGCAACGGGCATCATTGCCGTTTGCCTACGCCCAGCAGTGCTCATCCGGCCGGTATTAACCCGCGCGTGATGGCTTCCGTGAGACTTCGGGCCGGTAGATCCGCCGTGTGATCTGCAATTAATCATGATGTCGACAATGGTATCGGCATTCGCTCTAGCCGTCCTTACTCGGCCGGGGTTGCGGTCTCACGCTCGCGGATGCTGACAGACATGCGTTCGGGCGGTATTTTGGAGGGCTGAGTCAACGCAAAAAGGGGAGGCTAGGTTATGAGTATCTCCGAAGCTGTTGCCAAGCGAAGGAGTGTGAGGGCTTATCTTGACCGGCCGGTTAGTGTCGAAGACGTGGATAAGGTCGTCGAAGCGGGCCGCTGGGCACCCAATGTGGGGCCGTTTCACATCACGGTGTTGCGCCGTCCGGACCTCAAGCGGCGTTTGGATGATGCGACGTACGAGGCCATGGTGGCATCCAGCGTCGAGTTTATACGCATGAGAGCAGCCCTTCCCGGCTACAGGCCTCTATACGGCGCGCCGGTGGTGATCATCCTTTCTGCGCCTGCCGGTCCTTACGCTGGGGTGAACTGCGCTCTTGCGGCCGGGAACATGGTGCTCCAGGCGATGGAGTTGGGTCTTGGTTCGTGCTTTATCATGACGCCGGGCCTAGGGCTTGGAGCTGATACTACGCTGGCTGGGGAAGTAGGTATACCGGAAGGTCATTCCTTTCAATGCGGCGTGCTTCTCGGGCATGCAGCGGCGAATGACCCATACAGCAATTCTGAACGCGAACCCAAGGGGACTGTAGGCTACGTCGATTGAGACGGCTACTTTTTACCATGAACAGAGGGCCACAAGCGCAGGCCGCGAGACGATGAGGACAACGATGGCGAAGACAGTGTTGGTCACAGGAGCGGGATCGGGGATAGGCAGGGCCGTTGCCCTTGCGTTCGCGCACGAAGGCGCCGCCGTCATGGTGGGCGACGTCGACGAGACGGCGGCGCGCGAGACGGTTGCGCTGATCGAAAGCGGTGGTGGGAAGGCAGCCTACCGGTGTTGCGACGTATCGAAGAGCAGTGATGTCGAAGGAATGGTTGAAGGGGCAGTAGAGACATTCGGACATCTGGATTACGCTTGCAATATCGCCGGCATTCATAACTTGGAGCGAGAGTCTCTTGTGGAAGTGGATGAGGGAAGTTGGGACGAGATAATCGCGACTAATCTCAAAGGTGTGTTTCTCTGCATGAAGTATGAGATCCGGGCGATGCTTGCACAGGGACACGGGGTCATCGTGAACATGGCCTCCGTTGCCGGACTTCTCGCGGAGCCGGGATGCTACGCCTATGTCGCCTCTAAGCACGGTGTGCTCGGGCTTACGAAGACTGCTGCTTTCGACTATGCGAAACAAGGCATAAGGATCAACGCGGTATGCCCTGCCGCGGTGGAAACGCCGGGTTTGCTGCGTTCTCCCGAAGAGTTTTTGCAACAGTTGAGAGAGACGACCCCGGTTGGCAGGATAGGGAAACCCGAGGAGGTGGCGGCTACTGTCTTGTGGTTGTGTTCGGATCTCGCGGGTTTTATCACCGGTGCGGGGATTGTCATTGATGGTGGTGTGACCACAGTATAGAGAACCATAATCCCCGGTTGCGCCCACCGGATTAGTGCGCCCGGACGCACCACTTACTGTACTTGGTGGTATCGGCTTCGATCTCTTCCGGTGTGCGAAAGTCATCGGGGCCACAGGCGTCGTAGTGGATCATCTCGCGAAGCCCCCGCAACTCCTTGTCGATAGGAGGCTCCGCCTCGTATCCAACGGCGATCATGTCATACATCCTAAGGTACTCCGGGAGGCCGAGGATGTTTCGTACCATCTCACCGGAAGCACCTCTTGCGGCTGCTGAGCACCATTGCGACGCAAGGCCCAGCGATGTGGCGGCCAGATGTAGATAGAGAAAGGCGCTGGCCAAACTTGACCAGAAGACCTCGTTCTCGGCGTCGGGATTTTTATCTGTGATGCTACTGGGAAACCGCTTCCGGGCTCTCCAATCGCCGGCCAAGAGGATGAATAGGGGAGCGTCGGCAACCCCGGGCCTTGGCCGAATGTGACCGAATGGTTTCGTGCCGGCGGAGGATGTTTCCGAACGGTTGCCGCTGATGGCTTCAACTATCCTGGCTCTAACGGCGGGATCTCTGACAGCTATGAATTCCCATGGTTGGCTGTGGAATGCTGATGGTGCCCAACGAGCCACCTCGATCATCTTCTCGACGGTGTCTTCCGGAATGGGATCAGACCGGAAATGCCGAACACTTCTCCTGTCTCGCGCCAGGGAGAGAAACACGTCATATCGATCATCAGCGGCCATTGCCGTCTCCTGTCCTCCTCGCGGGCTCTCTTGCCGGTCGCATGATATCGCCGCCGAAGGGAAGACAGTGGCGGAATCCCTCCTTGATCGTTGTGAACACGAGGCGCAGATGAAGTCGTTGATGCAAGGGGTGTTCATGGCATCCGTCAGAGCCGGAGATGTTCGGGCCGGCTCTGAACTGGGAACGATCGAGTCATCACCGTTTTGCTGCGCGGCCCATGTGGGGAATACCCTGGGGAAGGGGGGAACACGATGACCGACGAGAAGAACCGTCTGACTACCAATTTCGGCAAACCAGTTGACAACGATCAGAACTCACTGACCGCTGGGGAGCGCGGGCCTGTTCTGATGCAGGATGTTCACCTACTGGACAAGTTGGCCCACTTTGACCGGGAACGGATTCCTGAGCGCGTAGTTCACGCCAAGGGAGCGGGTGCACACGGGTACTTCGAGGTAACAGCCGACGTCGCCAGATATACCAAGGCCAGATTCCTTTCGGAGATTGGTAAGCGCACTGAGGTATTCGTGCGTTTCTCGACGGTCGGGGGCGAGAGAGGGTCGGCCGACGCTGAGCGCGACCCACGTGGCTTCGCCGTCAAGTTTTATACCGAAGACGGCAACTACGACATGACGGGCAACAATACTCCCGTGTTCTTCATTCGTGATCCACTCAAGTTTCCCGATTTTATCCACACCCAGAAGCGCAATCCGGCCACCAATCTCAAAAATCCGGACATGTTCTGGGATTTTCTGTCCCTCACGCCGGAGTCGGTCCATCAAGTGACCATCTTGTTCTCGGATCGAGGAACGCCCAAGACCTACCGGCACATGAATGGGTACAGTAGTCATACTTTCCTCTGGTACAACGATGCCGGTGATCGCTACTGGGTTCAGTACCACTTCAAGACCGAGCAAGGCATCCAGAACCTCACTGCGGAAGAAGCGGAGCAGCTCAAAGGCACCGATCCTGATCATGCCACCCGTGACCTCTATGAAGCTATTGCCCGCGGCGAGTATCCATCTTGGCGGCTTGAGATGCAGATCATGCCTTATGAAGAAGCGGCCAACTATCGTTTCGATGTTTTTGACATCACCAAGGTGTGGCCGCATGCGGACTACCCGCCTATCAGCATCGGGCGCTTGGTGCTCGACCGCAATCCGGCTAATTATTTCGCAGAAGTCGAACAGGCGGCCTTCTCACCAGGCAATTTCGTACCCGGCATCGGACCATCGCCCGACAAGATGCTGCAGGCGCGTCTTTTCAGTTATCACGACACGCACCTCCACCGTCTTGGACCGAACTATCATCTAATTCCGGTCAACGCTCCCAAGGCGACCAAGGTGAGCAACTACCAACGAGATGGTTTTATGCGTACGGATGACAATGGGGGCGGCGCGCCCAACTACTGGCCCAACAGTTTTGGAGGCCCGGTGCCGGATCCCGGCGCGGTCGACCCGGCGATTGAGGTTACGGGGGTTACGGGGCGCAGAGAGTACACCCATCCCAACGATGACTTTGTGCAGGCGGGCGCTCTCTATCGTGATGTTATGACCGGCTACGACAGGGACCATCTCATCAGCAACATAGTGGGACACCTGGGTGGTGCGCAGAAGCGCATTCAGTTACGGCAATGCGCCGTGTTTTACAAAGCCGATCTCGAATACGGCACCCGCGTGGCTCATGGACTGGGACTAGATGTATCCGAGGTGGAAAAGCTGGCGGCTATGTTCAATGAGGAGCGTGCCACGGCCACGGCCCAGTAGTGATCTTGAGTGGTCGTGAGTCAGCTGCCAGCCGGTCATTACGGGGCCTTGATCATCCTGCCACGTTCGCTGAACAGGATCGGCAGACCAGACCCATAGATCGTGAGTTCACCCTGTAGCCCTTCAAGAGTCTGCCAGACAACGAATCGTCCTCCGGCGAACGCGTCCAGGCTGTACACGGTTCGTTCACTTGCCGCCGTGCGTGTTCCTTCAACGATGAAGTCATCGCCGGCACGCGTTCCTTCGATAGAGATGCAGGTGCCTTGATGCGATATGACGACGTGATATGTGGGACCGTCCTGGATGGGATGATAATAGGTATCGGGCAAGAACTCGAAGGCCTCATCAGCGTCTTGTGAGTCCCCAGACCGGTTCACTTGAAGGTCCCATGTCCCATCTTCGACTTCCCAGGCCTGGTTATCGGCCGCGTAATCGCCGGTCGTGGCTCCGGTCACGGTGGAAGCACTTTCTTCGCCGGAGTCACAACCTGCAAGGCTGAGGAGCGCCGTCATTATCAAGATTCCCGCGACCAGAACCTGCCCTGAGTGCCAGCTCGAGATCCTCATTTCAGCCACCCTCAATCTTCATTGATCCCACGCATCTGTCTTGTGCGGTTGCTGAAGCGGCTCGCGCGAGCCGTCGCAACGCATCCAGCCGTTCCGTCCGCCCCAATTGGGCCTGGGAGAGGGCCTTCCTAAGGCTCTCTACATTCTGATCATACATCTCGCGGTCAACAGGATAGGGGAAACCATCCTTCCCTCCATGGGCATAGCTAAAGAGCACCGGATCGTTCCTGCTGGCAGGGGTGTCGTACACCAGCTCGGCGATGAGTGTGAGGGCCCGTATGGTTTTAGGACCTACACCCGGCAGACCGAGCAATGTCTCGAAACTCTGCGCCTGTCGCTCATAGGTGGATAGGAATATCTTCTTAAGATTGTCGGGCCGGATATCTCTGAGTTCGACAGCGTGGCGTGCCGGCAAAGACAGGTGTTTTAGGTGGTTCAAGCGGCCGATGGTGCGGTCTGGTGGTTCGTGTGATAGTTGGGTTACAACGTCTTGAGCGGGAAGGCTCTCTCTTGCCACCATGTTGAGCACGGCAATGCCGGGTGCCTGCGAAGCAATGGCTTTGTGGGGCTCGACCACATAATCCGTTACCGTGTCGCTTAGCCAATGATACCGGCGGGCCCTCCGATTTTGGTCATTCATACCCTGTTGCACCACCGCCCAACTACCCTCTCGTGTGAAGAAAAAACTGTGATGGTAGATCTGGTAGCCATCCTGAAGGCCCGAACTGTCGACCTTGGCAGCCATCTTGCTTGCGTAGATTAGATCTCCCGGCTCGACCGACAATACTCCTGAAGCCGCGGCGGCCTCGATCTCTCCCGGCGTCTTTCTGGAAACGCCGCCCTTACCTCCGGCCACGACCAGACCGGACTCGTGCTCGAGCCCGCGAAGGCCTTCCTTGAGCGCTCCGCACACAGTGGTCGTCACACCTGAGCTGTGCCAGTCAAAGCCCAGGACGGCTCCGAAAGCTTGAAACCAGACCGGATCGGAGAGACGCCCCAGCATCTCCTTAGGGCCGTATTCGCTCACAATGGCGAGAGTGATTTCGCGGGCCAAGAGCCGCATGCGCGAGAATAGCCAGTAAGGCGCTTTGCCTCTATGGAGCGGTAAGGTGGCAGTGCCCGTTCTCATGCCGGACAGGATACGCCGGGTGTCGGACAGATGCGCAACCGGGTGTATCTCAAGTCTCTCGGTGCGGTAGCATTCTGGTATTCCGACGAGCGAGGGGTGGAGCAAACATGAACGTTATCGCGATAAACGGAAGCCCACGGAAAGACTGGAACACCGCCACGCTCCTGAAGAACGCTCTGGAGGGTGCTGAGAGCGTGGGGAGCCAGACGAGGTTGGTTCATCTCTACGACCTGGAATACAAAGGGTGCACGAGCTGTTTTTCGTGCAAGCGGAAGGGTAATAGTTGCGGGGGCTTGTGCGCCATGAGCGACGACCTGAGGGATGTTCTCGCTGAAGTGCTTGAGAGTGATGTGCTTCTGCTGGGCTCGCCGGTCTACTTTGATGATGTTACCGGCGAGATGCGGTCGTTTCTCGAGCGTCTTCTGTTTCCCAATATTTCCTACGATGAGTTTGGCATGTCTACGTTCACGCGGCGGCTGTCGTGCGGTCTTATCCTTACGATGAACTGTCCGGAAAAGGACATGAAAACCGTTCACTACGACGTTCTTCTTGATAATCACATTCGAATGCTTCGCGTTCTCAAAGGCGATATAGAGATCCTCACCTCGCACGAGACATGGCAGTTCGCCGATTACTCGCTAGTTAACGCGGCGATGTTCGACGTGGACGCGAAGACCAAGATACGGGCCGAACGTTTCCCGGCAGACTGCCGGAAGGCTTTCGAAATGGGTGCCTGGCTGGCAGGAGGACGGGACCGCGCGGTCTCCTAAGCATCCACTCCAAGGAGGGCCTTGAGCGCCCACCCGATAAGGAACGAGATTGCCGCCACGCTCAGGCTGATGCCTGCCATCTCCAAGAAACGAATTCTGAAGCGCAGATCTTTGGCCACGGACAGGTAATAATTGAAGGCGAAGATGATGACCACCGCTACGGCCAATGTGATGCCGAGACTCACGAACCTGCTGGAAAGCAGTAGGTAGACTCGGGCTTCAGTTGCTTCGGTCCGCTGGACCCCGAGCGCGGCCCGGCGAATCTCAGAGTCGAGGGACTGAGTATTGCGGCTGGGGTACTGAGTATTGTGGTCCAGGGATTTCACGCGGCTAGTTCATCAGCAGTCCGCCGCATACGTTGAACGATTGTCCGGTCATGTAGGCGGAGTTGCCGGATACCAGAAAAGAGACCACGTTGGCTATGTCTTCGGGCGTTCCCATGCGGCCGATGGGTATGCTCCTTCCGCCTGCCTCGTACTCGGCTATCCTGCACTCCTCCGTGGTGATGCCTGCACGCTTTGCTTCGGCTTCGATCCAGTGGTCTCGCAGGTTTGTGATGATCCTTCCGGGGCAGATTGCGTTGACGTTGATGTGATGGCTGGCTATCTCCTTGGCAAGACTCTGTACCAGACCGATTACTCCCCACTTGGACGCGGCGTATGCGGCGTTGCCTCTTACACCTTCCCTTGCGGCAAGGGAAGCGATAAGCACGATCTTGCCCCCATCACCCTGCCATATCATCTGCTTGGCCACCTGTTTTGCAATGATGAAGGAGCCGAGTAGATTGACGTCGAACAGCTTCTTCCACTCGTCCTCATCGCCGTCGACGACATCGATGTTGGGTGTACCACGCAGACCGGCGCAATTGACCAGAATGTCGATCTTGCCCAATTCACTCACGACGGTGGCAACCGCCTCGGCAGTCTGCTCTTTGCTGCTGATGTCCGTCATTATCGCGAGCCCACGACGGTCCAGGGCCTCGATTTCCTCGACCACTTCGGGTAGCCCCGCCCATCCTTCATCACCCGTGAAGAGACTCTTGGGAGCTACCGATACATCGAGTACGGCGACGTCGGCACCCTCGGCCGCCAATCGCAACGCTACGGCGTGGCCCATGCCACGCTTGGCAGCGGCTCCAGTCACCAGAGCGACCTTCCCAGCAAGACAGTCTTGGTTCATTGAGGTCTCCTTTCGACGCGTCGTCTTTTCATCATACGCTTCGTGCCGTCAAGCTCAGTTGAGAGAGGGCGCGGGCATATACGCGCAGGTTGCCTCACTTGCCGGCTATGAACCGGTCGCGGCGGCGCCGGCATGTCTGCCGTGGAGCGTGTAGTACAAGATCAGGCACGCCGCCGCTATGGCCGCCACGGCCAGATACATACCCCTATAACCGGTAAACGGGATAATGAGACCGCACAAGAGAGGGCCGACTCCTACCCCAATGTCGCAGAACATAAAGAACGTTGAAGTCGCCAGTCCCAGGCGGTGTGGGGGAGTGGATTTAGCGGTGATTGTTTGCCCGCTGGACTGTATGGCACCGACGCCCAAACCTATGATAGCGGCCGCAAGCAGTAGTACAAAGCTGTGCCGCGCCTGACTGAAGGCGGCTATGCCGAGCGCAAAGATGGGAATCGCCAGGTACATGACCGAGTTTTCCCCCTTGGCGTCGAACCTTCGCCCCACAAACGGTCTTGTGATGAAGATAACCACCGCATAGACAATGAAGAAGAAACCAGCCGCACCCGTTAGCTGAATCTCCTGCGAATAGAGGGCGAGAAACGAGACAATGCTTGAATAGCAAAGACAGATCAACATTATGGCCAGCGAGATCGGGATTACTCGTGGTTCGATGTAATTGTTGAGTTTGAATCCCTTGGTTTCCCGCAGCTGTTCATCCGTCAATTCCAGCTCGTCTACCGATAGGAGCGGGATGATCAAGAGGCCGATCGCCGCAGCGATCGCACAGGCGATGATAATCGAATCGAAACCGCCGTGACGGATCAGCAGCAAGCCGGCGAAGGGCCCGATAGCGGTCGCCATTGTCGTGCTCAGCGCGAAGTAACCAATACCTTCGCCATACCGCTTTCTCGGTACGAGACTGGCGACGACTGTTCCAGCGGCAACAGTGCTGACACCGAACGAAACACCGTGTAGAAAGCGGACAAGGAGCAGCAGGCCGCTACTGCTGACAGCAAAATACAGCAGTGTCATGGCCAGACCCAGAAGCGCTCCCGCATAAAGCGTTTTCTTCTGGCCCATACGGTGGATCCATTTGCCACAGAGCGGGCGGGCCACCAGCCCGCCGACGACGAAGATGCTTGCCGAAAAACCGGCCAGAGCAGTCGAGGCGTCGAATCGGTCGGTGGCAAACTTCGAGACCACGATCATCAGCAAGTAGAAGTTCATAGAGACCAGGAAGTTCTCGAGCGTGACAATCACGAAGTTCCGGGTCCACAGCTTGGGTTCTGCCACAGTATGCGGTCTCCATTCTTTGCGGAGCGAACAGCGAGGATGCGAGCCTACATCATGTCTTTGCCGCATCGAGAATCATTGTATAGGTACTGTGGCATAGTGCGTCTACATTTCAGTTAGCTTTAAACCCCGCGGAGCTTGTGCGCACGATGATTGCGGCCGGCACGCAATCAAAGCGTGGATAAGCCCGCTTCTACAGCGGCTTGACCGGGATGTACAACTCTACGATGTGCTTGGCTCCAGGTTCCTGCCCCGGGTTGTTCAGGTATATCTCCAGGCAGGGCCCGTCGCTGGGCTGATAGCCGCTCTCGCAGAGCCATTGACCGCACATCGCATCCCAGGTCTCGCTGTACTGCTCGGGCAGGATCTCGAAATGGCCGATGGCGTAGGTACCCCCAGGGATGGTTCTTGTGCAGAACTCACCCTCTGAGACGGTGCCGGGAGGGACGCTGATCGCGACGTCCATCCGGAGATTGGCCTCATTGGTAATGTGAGGGTCGTCTTCGTAAATGGTTAAGACCTTTGTCTGCGGTCCGACAAGGCCACGAGGTCCTGCCCAAGAGAACAACCGCTCGAACAACCGGCCAAATAGTGCTATGTCTCCCGCGTATGGACCGATATTACGCAGGTATGCCACGTGCATCTTGGGAACTTCCCTCACTTCGATCTTTGCCTCGCCGGTATCCATCTTTAGCCTCCATGACCAGTTTCCAGAGATGGGGTCAAAGATACGCGTTACGGGCCGGGTTGCTTCTTGAAACTTGCGGATCTCTTGGCTCAGATTGCTCTCAACTTCGTCATCCTTGCTTCTCGCGGTACCACCGGCGCGGAGCCAGTCGGTCGCACTCATTCCGAATGACTCCCGGAAGATCCTCGCGAAGGTCGCCGGGCTGGAAAAGCCACACTCCAGGGCAACCTGAGTGATCGGTCTGGCCGGGTTGGAGAGCAACAGCGCGGCTGCTTTCTCAACTCGCACCCTACGGATGAAGCTGCTGAGGTTCACACCGACCATGGACTTGAAGATCCGATGGAAGTGAAAGGGAGAGAAAGCCGCAATCTCCGCGAGCGTGGCAAGGGAAAGATCGCCTGCCAAGTTCGCCTGAATGTGGTCGATTACCCGGTTGATGCGGCCGGTATACTCGGCGCGTAGCGTGTTCCTACGTGCCTCATCGAGAATATCTGTAGCGGTCATCTGCCGGCGCGCAAGGCGGGGAACACCTGATAGGTTCCGTTGAACGAGACAGTACGCAGTGGGTAGTCGAAGAGGGCTGAAAGCATTTCTGAGGTGAGCACGTCCTCTTTGCGTCCGTCGGCCATTATCTTGCCGTGCTTGAGCAGTATCACACGCCGGACTTCGGGAGGTATTTCATGGATATGATGCGTGACAAGCAGGGTGGTTGTCCCGTTTTGCGTTAGCCTCCCAAGGAGTTCGCGATAGAGCAATGAGGTCTTGAGATCGAGCCCAGCGGTGGGCTCGTCAAGAAGAAGCGTCTCGGGATCGTTGACCAGCGCTCTACCAAGCAGAAAACGGCGTTGCTCACCGGTTGACATGCTACCGAAAGTTCGTCGTTTGAGGGCGCTTATCTCCAGCATTTCAATAACCTCTTCAGCCTTGCGGTACTCCCTGTCGCCGAAGACCTGATGTTGCCAGGTGTCGATGCTGGAATAGAATCCCGACAGGACGACGCTAATGCCCAGGGCGCTGGTGAGGTATTCGCACTGCATGTCGTGAGAGATGATGCCCAGATGGGAGCGAAGATCCCACGTGTTCCAGCGATCCCTGCCCAGAACTCTGATGCTGCTCTCGGGAGAGAAGATGGGATGTAACTCACCCGA
>CAZOJR010000003.1:2412-22402 GCA_964580165.1 uncultured Gaiellales bacterium | reverse complement strand
CGCGATGGGCGTTTTAACGAGAGTGCCGGGACATCATCGATGCAGTTTCGAGGGTTCGCGGCACGGCCACAACGCTCAGTTCCATTGCGTCCTTCTGAGTGCGGCGACGGAGAGAAGCACCATCATCTGAGCCTGGAGATCGGTGGGGAACCCTGGATACGGAAGAGTCGCCACATCCGCGGCCACGTACGACTCAGGGATCCCGCTCACTCTGATGCTCCGGGTATTCTCGTATACCTGCACGCCCACCGAACGGAGCTTCGATAGGAACAGGTCGAGCACGTGCGGACTGATTCCAGTGACTTCCACCTCTCCACCCATGACGGCCCCCGCGATGAGAAAGGTCCCCGCTTCTATCCGGTCCCCGAGAACGGTGTGTTCGGCGGGATGCATTTCAGTGACCCCATTTACCCGGATCGTGGAACTCCCTGCTCCCTCGATATCCGCGCCCATGCTGATCAGGAACTTGCAGAGATCGACTATTTCCGGCTCACGGGCTACGTTGTCAAGGGTTGTGGTACCGTCGGCCAGAACAGCAGCCATTAGCAGATTCTCCGTGGCGCCCACGCTTGGGTAGTCCAAGAACATATCAGCGGCGTGGAGCCTGGAGGCCGCAACCTCGACGAATCCATGATCAGAGCGCACCACCGCACCCATATCTGCCAAGCCGCGCAGATGGATGTCGATCTTGCGTGGTCCCAGATTGCAGCCGCCCGGCATGGCCACCCGGGCGCGCCCAAACCGTGCCACCAGGGGTCCCATAATCTGGATAGAAGCCCGCATCCGCTGGACCAGTTCGTAGGGAGCGACGTGTGATTGCACGGCGGTGGTGTCCACGATCATGGTGCCATCGGCGAAGTCCACCATCGCCCCCAGATACTCCAGCACTTCCTGCATTGTGCGAACGTCCTGGATATCGGGGACGTTATGAAGAACGCTGACTCCCGACGCAAGAAGCGAGGCCGCCATGAGTTTGAGGGCCGAGTTCTTTGCCCCCGAAACCGCTACCCGTCCCGAAAGCCGGTGACCACCAGTAACGAGAAGGCGCGGTCCACGAGACACCGCAACCGGGCGAACCGTCACTTCTCGGGCACCTCGGCCACTTTCAGCCGGTTACGGGCTCGACGCAGAGCCAGCTGTTCTCTGTAGGGGTCCACATCCTCATCTTCGGGCACCGCACCCTGCCGGTGCATCTCCAATCGCTGTGTCGCCCGCTCGATCGACTTTTTCGCCCGTTCGGCATCTATTTGCGAGGCTTCCTCGGCCGCGTCGGCCAACACGATAACCTTATTGAACTGGACCTTGGCGAAGCCTTCGGCCACCGCGAAGGTTATCCAGTCGCCACCGGCCTTGAGCACCCGCAACCGTCCAATGCTGAGCTGCGCCACCAGAGGGGCGTGCTGGGGCAAGATGCCCAGCTCGCCGGTAACCGCCGGCAGCACCACCATCTCCACGTCGCCTTCAAAGACAGGGCCCGCAGGAGCAACCAGCTCCAAGCGCAGATACGGACTTTCCTCCTGGGCCACGACTACCTCACTCGTCTAGGCTTTGGCAGCAGCTGCGACGGTCTCGGCCGGCTCCCCCGCAGCGGAGCCGCCTTGTGCCGCCTGGCTCGCCCGTACCGAAGCAAGCACATCGTCGATACTACCCTGATATTTGAAAGCCTGCTCAGGCAGATCGTCGTGCTTGCCCTCGATGATCTCCTTAAAGCTACGCACCGTTTCCTTGAGAGGAACGAACTTACCCGGCATTCCGGTGAACTGCTCGGCCACGAAGAACGGCTGCGACAAGAACTGCTGTATCTTGCGGGCCCGACGCACGGTGACCTTGTCTTCGTCGGAGAGTTCATCCATACCGAGGATGGCAATGATATCGCGCAGGTCCTTATACCGCTGCAGAATCTCCTGCACCTTGATGGCCACTTCGTAGTGCTCGTCGCCTACCACCTGGCGACTCAGCGCGCGGCTGGTGGAATCGAGAGGGTCTACCGCCGGATAAATGCCCATTTCAGAGATGGCCCGGCTAAGCACCGTAGTTGCATCGAGATGGGCGAAGGTGTTGGCCGGGGCCGGGTCGGTGAGATCGTCGGCGGGGACGTAGATGGCCTGCACCGAGGTCACCGAACCTCGCCGGGTAGAAGTGATTCGTTCCTGCAGCTCGCCCATCTCCGAGGTCAGAGTGGGCTGATAACCCACCGCCGACGGCATCCGGCCCAGAAGAGCCGATACCTCCGACCCCGCTTGAACAAAACGGAAGATGTTGTCGATAAACAGCAGCACATCCTGACCCATCACGTCGCGGAAGTACTCCGCCATGGTAAGCGCCGACAGCCCCACGCGGAGGCGAGCGCCGGGCGGTTCATTCATCTGCCCGAACACCATGGCCGTCTTGTTAATAACCCCCGACTCGCTCATCTCAATGTAGAGGTCGTTACCTTCGCGGGTGCGCTCACCCACGCCGCTGAAGACCGAGATACCGCCATGGTGAGTGGCAATGCTGTGGATCAGCTCGAGAATAACCACGGTTTTGCCCACACCGGCGCCTCCGAACAGACCCACCTTGCCACCCTTGACGTAGGGAGCAAGCAGGTCGATGACCTTGATGCCGGTTTCGAGAACTTCGGTGGTGGGCTCCAGTTCTTCAAAAGACGGGGACGGCCGGTGAATGGGCCATCTCTCCACATCGGCCGGAATAGGCTCGCCCTCATCTATGGGCTCACCCAGCAGGTTGAACAGACGGCCCAAAGTGGCCTGACCGACAGGCACAGTGATATACCGGCCCGTGTCGACCACCTCCATGCCTCTGGCAAGACCGTCGGTGGAATCCATGGCTACCGCACGCACCTTATTGTCACCCAGATGCTGCTGCACCTCGGCGGTGAGGCGAATGCGTCCCGACGCCGTCTCAACATCGATCTCGAGAGCGTTGTAGATGGCCGGCAACACCTCAGCGAACTCCACATCGAGCACCGGCCCGATGATCTCCACGATCTTGCCTTTGTTCATAACCTCTTCGGTCCTCCTTCTGAAGCTATCCGGATAGCGCGTCCGCGCCGGCCACCACTTCCAGAATCTCCTGGGTGATGGACCACTGCCGCGCCCGGTTCATCGCCAGGGTTAGATCGTCGATCATCTCGTCCGCCGCCTCCGACGCATTGCGCATGGCCGTCATCCGAGCCCCATGCTCGCTGGCCATGCCCTCGAGGATGGCCCGGTAGATGGCGATCTCGATATACGAGGGGAGCAGGTCGGCCAGTATTTCCTCAGCCGAGGGCTCGAACAAGAAATCCATGTGCTCACGCGCGCCACTTGGAGTGTACTGCCCGGCGATCTCCTCCTGAATGGGAAGTATCACCTGGTCCGTGATGTACTGCTCCATTGGACTCTTAAAACGGTTGAAGACCAGGTGCACCCGGTCGATGGACCCGGCCGCATACCGCCTGATGACTCCATTGGTCAACGCTTGAGCTTCAAGAAACGCCGTCCGGTCGGTCACGTCGAGATAAGCCTTGTCAAGGCGATACTTCTTGAGAAACCGGACCGTGCCCACACCCTTACGGCCCATGACGACAAGGTCGTAGTCCACGCCTTGAGCCGTGTAGTGGTCGACAAGGTCGAGGGCCCGCCGGATGATGTTGGAGTTGAAGGCGCCACACAGACCCCGGTCGGCCGTGAGAGCTATGATCGCCACCTTGTTGATCTCATCGTGCTGCTTGAGCAGAGGATGCAAGCTCAGGTCCACTTGTAGGTACCGCGCCAGCTGTCCGATGAACTCAAGCATGTGCAGGGCATACGGCCGGGTGGCCTCGATGCGTTGCTGCGCCCGCCTCAACCGCGCAGCCGCTACCATTTCCATGGCTTTGGTGATCTTTCTGGTGTTTTGGACCGAGACGATCCGCCGGCGTATGTCTCTCTGTGAAGCCATACGATGCTAGAGGATGTCCTTGTCAACAGACCAGAGTTCTCTGAACGCCTCGATGGCGCTACGAAGCTTCGCCTCTGTTTCAGGGCCGAGATTCTTGCTCGTGGCGATCTCGGCCCCAACCTCCGGACGCTGCTGGGCCAGGTAGTCGCGGAGAGACTCGTTGAAACGCGAGATATCACTCACGGGAACATCGTCGGCATAACCCTGCGTGGCCGCGAAGATGATCATGACCTGCTCCTGGACCGGCCAAGGAACGTATTGCGGCTGGTTGAGAGACGCCACCAAGCGCTCCCCTCGCGCCAGACTCTTTTGCGTCTCCTGGTCCAATTCCGAGCCGAACTTGGCGAAGGCCTCCAGCTCCCGGAACTGGGAGAGATCCAGCCTGAGCGAGCCGGCCACCTTCTTCATGGCCTTGATCTGCGCGTTGCCGCCCACCCGGGAGACTGAGATACCCACGTTAATGGCCGGCCGCACGCCCGAGTAGAAGAGATCACTCTCCAGGAATATCTGGCCGTCGGTGATGGATATGACGTTCGTCGGAATATAGGCCGACACGTCTCCTGCCTGGGTCTCGATGATAGGCAGCGCCGTGAGAGAGCCACCGCCCTCTTTGTCACTGAGTTTGCAGGCCCTCTCGAGAAGCCGGCTGTGGAGATAAAAGATGTCACCCGGGAAGGCTTCGCGACCCGGAGGACGGCGCAATAGAAGCGACATCTGCCGGTAAGAGTCGGCGTGCTTGGTAAGGTCGTCATAGATACAGAGAGCATGCCGGCCAGAATACGTGAAGTACTCGCCCATAGCCGCTCCCGCGTACGGCGCGATGTAGCGCATGGGGGCAGACGTCGAAGCCGGGGCCATGATGATGATGGTGTAATCCATGGCACCGTGTTCTTCCAGTTTGGCAACCAGCCCGGCAACCGTTGAGGCCTTCTGCCCTATGGCCACGTAGATGCAGATGACATCCTGACCCTTCTGGTTGATGATGGTATCCACAGCAATCGCGGTCTTGCCGGTCCCGCGGTCGCCGATGATGAGCTCACGCTGCCCTCGACCGATGGGGATCATGGAATCGATCGCTTTGATGCCCGTCTGCAGAGGCTCCTTGACCGGCTGCCTACGAATAACACCCGGAGCTTTGAATTCCACCGGCCTAGACTCGGTGGTGTCGATTGGACCCTTGTCATCCAAAGGCACGCCCAGAGGATTTACCACCCGGCCAATTAGAGCCTCGCCGACAGGCACCTGGATAACCCTGCCGGTCCGCTTGACCTGGTCACCTTCTTTGATGAGGGTGTCTTCTCCCATGAGCACGGCGCCCACACTGTCTTCTTCAAGGTTGAGCACCAGGCCCATGACGCCATGAGGCAATTCGAGCATCTCGGAGGCCACCGCGTTCTCCAGCCCCTGGATACGGGCTACGCCATCGCCAACCTGTACGACGGTCCCGACTTCTTGAAAGTCGACGCCTGTCTCGTAACTCTTGATGCGAGATTTTAGGACGCTGGTAATCTCCTCAGGACGCAGCTTCAACTGAACCCTCCAAGCTAGCCATTGGGGTGATCAACAATTTGCGGAGTTGCTCCAACCGATGCCGTACGCTCGCATCGGCGACCCGGTCGCCGATGCGCAGCCTCAGGCCGCCGAGGATCTCCTCATCCACCGTCAGAGTCAGCTCAACGGTCTTGCGCAGCGACGACTCAATCTTGGCCCGGAGGAACTCTTGCAGAGAAGCGTCGAGGGGAACGGCCGATACCACTTCTACATGCACCAAGCCCTGCGCTTCCTCCACCAGTTGAACAAAAGCTCTGAACACGCCCGTCAATTCGTTCTCCCGGCTCTTCTCCACGAGGAGACGCAGAAAGTTCCTGACCAACTCATCACCACCCTCGGTGAGTTCCATGAGGACCTGCGTCTTACGCGTGTCTGAGATCTCCTCGGCCGCAAGGAATTGGTCCAGATCGGCCGAATTCTCCACGGCTTGGACAAATTCGCCCAGGTCACGCATGACCTGCTCCACCCGGCCCTCTTCCTCCGCAGCTTGGTAGAGTGCGGTCGCGTAGACTTTTGCGATCTTGCTTTCGCTCACGCTTCTAGCCCCTCATCCCTCAGTTCTCGCTGATCTTGCTGAGATCGATCTCGTTGATGGCTTCCTGGATGAGGCGGATCTGATCGTCCGCCGTGAGACTCTTGCGAGCCACCTTATCAGTGGCTGCCACAGTGAGGTCGGCCACCTCTTCCCTGATCTTCTGCAGGGCCTGATTGGTGTCGCGCTCTATCTGCTGCCGGGCCTTGGCTAAGGCAGCCTCAGCCTGCACCCGAGCCTCTTCCAAGACCTCGGCCTTAGTGGATTCGCCCGCCTTGCGAGCTCGGTCGACAATAGCCGCCGCCTCCTCTCGAGCCTCGGCCAGTTGCTGCTTGTAATCGGCCAGTAACTGCTGCGCCTCGTCACGCAGGCTCTCCGCCTCGTGGATGGACTGATGGATCTCATCCTGACGGGCCTTTTGGAGTCGCATGAGTGGATTGAAGGCAAACTTGTACAGCAGTGCTACCAGGATCAGAAAGGTGATCATCGACCAGATGAACAGCCCTGGGTCTAACTCGAAAATCTTCATGCTCTAACCTATTGCTTCCCTGTATGCAACGAGGTCCTGTGCGTAATCCCTACCCTCTGCCCTCAGGCGACGAACAGCAGGATGATGGCGATGACGAACGCGTACAGAGCCAGAGCTTCCGTCAGAGCCATACCAATGATGAAGGCCGTGCGAATGTCGCCCGAAGCCTCCGGTTGCCGGGCTATAGCCTCTGAGGTCCGGCCGGTCAGATATCCGATTCCGATGCCCGGGCCAAGCGTTGCCAAGCCCATGCCGATCCCTGCGGCAAGTTTGGCGGCGGTCTCAGGGTCGAATGCCATTGTCTTGTCCTCCTTGTTCCAGGATTGACGCTAGTGGCCGGCGTAAATGGCCGATTCGATGTACACAACGGAAAGAAGCGAGAAGATATAAGCCTGTATGAAAGCTACGAATACCTCAAAGCCGGTCATGATGACGACGAAGAGCGCAGCGGGGACGATAACCACGGCGCTGGCAAACTCCAGCATCAGACCCACCATCACGAGGATTATCAGGTGTCCCGCTATCGTATTGCCGAAAAGCCGGACCGACAGCGACAGGGGCTTGAAGAACTCACCCATTAGATGCACGGGGAAAAAGATGACGTTCATCGGCATGCCGAGAGCCTTCGGAACCCCGGGTGGAGTGAGCCAGGTCTTCAGATATCCACCGGCACCGTGCCGGTGGAATCCCTGGTACTGCGTGACCAGAAAGACCACTATCGCCATCCCGGCGGTCACGTTGATGTTGGCAGTCGGAGTATAGGGCTTGATGATCTCCGGTTTGGGGATGAGACCTACGAGGTTGGTCACCATGATGTACGAGAAGAGCGTCAGGATGAGGTAGTAGTACTTCTTGCCCTTCTCTCCCATCTGCCCGGTCAGATGACCGGTGGCGAAATTGAGGAGTATCTCGGCCGCGGTCTGGAGCTTCTCCGGCTCCTTGCGCGACCTCTTGGCAGCAATGTAGAAGAACAGGAACACTATGGCCGCCGAGACCCACATGTAGATTACGGCGTTCGTGATGGAGAGATCGATGGGGCCAAGTTTGGGGATGGAGACAACGGTCTGCACATTCAGTTCGTGCAGGGCTCCAACTACCTTGCTCGCGCTTTCCTCAGCAGCCATGCTCGGCTCCTATTGTGCGCCGCTTGCACCGGCCGAAGGCGGTACATTCTGACGCTTTGTCAACAGAGTGTAGATAGAAATAGCATTCAGCACGGTGAATAAACCAACAAAGGCGAGACACAGAGCAATAATATTCAGAGGAGTCCACAGACCCAGGACTACCAAGATGACTGCCACCACAGCGAGCCGGACCAAGAATCCGAGGATGGTGACCAAAGGAACCATGGCGCTCCTTCTTCGAGCAACCCACCCCTGGAGCCTCATCGAAACAAGATGATAGGCGATTGCCAGAACGAGCCCAACAGCTACTGATATCAGAGTCAGTGCCAGAACAACCTCCCGGTCAACCTATGCCCCCCCATCATGATCAGCGCCCTTCCCACTATCATCTGCACCCCGGTCCTTCTGGCTTTTGCCTCCGGACGAGGTAGTAAACAGGATGAACACCAAATACGCAAAACCGAGACCGGCACCCACAAACACGCCGCCCACCATGACCCATGGCCCTGTGGAAAGCCAGCGATCCACCACATAGCCAAGACCCATACAGACCACCACCAACGCGACAAACGCGAAGGCGAGGCTCCCCGCCTCGGGTGGTTCCCCCTGTGGCCTCCTGCTCATGAGTGCACTTGCCGCATTATAAACAGTGCTCCCAGGAACCGCAAGAAAAACGATATCCGTTGTTCAGTGAATGTTCACAAGAATTCTTTTTCAGCCCATGCGCACCAGACGCGTCCCGGCTTCTTCGAACATCTCCACGGACAAACGGTCGGGATACACACCGCAGAAGTAGACTGCGACGATCCCGGCGTTGATAAGAGTCTTGGCACAGGTAACGCAGGGTTGAAGAGTCACGTACATCTCGGCTCCGTTGACAGCAACCCCATGATAGGCAGCTTGGATGATGGCGTTCTGCTCGGCGTGGAGACCCCGGCAGAGCTCATGTCGCTCTCCTGACGGTATACCCAGTTGATCACGCAGACATCCACGCTCGCCGCAGTGTGCGATCCCCCGAGGCACGCCGTTGTACCCTGTGGCCAGAATCTGGCGATTCTTGACCAGCACTGCGCCCACGTGTCTGCGAAGACACGTCGATCGCGTGGAGACCACCCGGGCAATCTCCACGAAGTATTCTTCCCAACTCGGACGTTCCACTGTGGGAGCAGACCCCCCGCTCCCGGACATCAGTCACCCAATCCGGGGTACAGAGGGAAGGCGGCCGTAAGAGCGAGACTGCGCTCCAGCAACCGGCCGATAATCACCTCGGTCGGCTCGGCCTTCAGTACCTCCACGATGATCTTGCCCACCTCGCGCATCTCGGCAAGACCGAAGCCTCGAGTGGTCATAGCCGGGGTACCCAACCGGATCCCGGAGGTTACCGTCGGGGGCCGCTCGTCATACGGGACCGCATTCTTGTTGGCGGTTATGCCCACTCGCTTGAGCAAGTCTTGAGCCCGTGCGCCCGTCATCTCGGTGCCGGAGAAGTCCACCAACAGGAGGTGATTGTCGGTACCACCCGATACCAGCTTGAGCCCTCCGTCGAGCAGAGTTTCCGCCAAGGCCCGGGCGTTCTCGACAGTCCGGCACTGCTGGACTCTGAACTGTTCTGTCCCGGCAAGCAAGAAGCACACGGCCTTGCCTGCGATGACATGTTCAAGCGGACCACCCTGCAAACCAGGAAAGACGGCCTTATCCAAGCGAGCTGCATTCTCAGCACGGCAGAAGCAGGTCCCACCCCGCGGACCCGTCAGGGTCTTGTGGGTCGTAGTGCTCACCCATTCACAGTAAGGAAACGGCGAGGGATGCACACCGGCGGCCACAAGACCGGCGATGTGGGCCATGTCAGCCATCAACTCCGCGCCCACCTCGTCGGCAATAGCCCTGAAGGCGGCATAGTCCAGAATCCGTGGATACGCACTCGCACCCACCACGATCAGCTTGGGCCGGTGCGCGCGCGCTTGGGCCCGCACCTCGTCAAAATCGATCATCCCCGTTTTGCGATCTATGCCGTAATGGAAGAAGGAGTACGTCCGTCCGGAGAAGTTGGCCGGAAGACCGTGGGTCAGATGGCCGCCATGGGCGAGACTCATCGACAGAACCCGGTCGCCCGCTTCGAGAGCCGCGACGTACACGGCCTGGTTAGCGGTCGAACCCGAGTGGGGTTGCACGTTGGCGTGTTCGGCACCGTATAGCGCCTTGGCTCTTTCGATCGCCAACGCCTCGACCTCGTCCACCGCTTCGCAGCCGCCGTAGTAGCGTTTGCCGGGATAGCCCTCGGCGTATTTGTTGGTGAGAACACTTCCCACTGCCTCGAGCACAGATACCGCGGTGAAGTTCTCTGAGGCGATCAGTTCTATGGTGCTCCGCTGGCGAGCAAGCTCTTTGCGAATTAACCGGCCGACAACCGGATCAACTTCATCCAACGAGCGGTCGCCATTGGCCGCTTGGCGAGGGACACTACTCAATCTCTGTGGCCTCCTTTGTATCCTCCGCGCATCATTTCAAGGCGCTCAGCATAGCGTCCCCCCTCGAAATCCTCCGACATCCAGGCCTGTAGCAGATCCACGGCCAGCCCCGTACCTATCACCCGTGCTCCCAGGCACAGAATGTTGGCATCGTTGTGGCGGCGGGACATGCGTGCTGAGTAGCAGTCGCTTAGAGAAGCCGCGCGGATACCGGGATAACGGCTGGCAGCAATGGCCATACCGATTCCCGTGCCGCAAACCAGCACCCCTCGATCGACCGTGCCCTCGCTTACAGCCTGAGCAACCTTGTTCGCATAGATCACAAAGTCGGTGCGCTCCACACTGTCGGTGCCCATATCGACCACCTCGTGGCCGGCGGCCTTCAACTCGCTTATCAACACATCCTTGAGATCGAATCCTGCATGATCACAACCAAACGCGTACCGCATAACCGCCTCCTACAAAACTGAACCCAAAGAATATCAGATGAGGTCCTTTGCACACGCTGCGCAGGAAGATACACCAAGCTCGCTGGGCATGACATGCCCAGCGAAACACGCCAAATTCCGGCAAGGTACGCCAAATGGCCGAGAGTCGGATGATCAAACGGCTCATTACAAATCGGCTATGCATTCCAGCACCCTAAATCCCGGCATTGCGCCCTCCCGGAGAACTATAGGGGTGCCACCGGAACGTACCGGTCGAAGATCAACCACCGTAGATGAAACACCCGCTCTCACAACCCCTTGGCCTCTGTCCTCACCCGCAGTAAAAGCGATGGAGCAATGAGCGAGCAACGACGGGTCGACGTCGGCCAAAGTTGCGGCGTCGGCATTCCCTGAAAGATTGGCGCTCGTAGCCGCCAAGGGTGTTTCAAGCAGACGGAGGAACTCGAGAAGAGCCGGGTGGTCAGGGACTCGCACTCCCAGGGAATCTGCAGTGCCGACGAATCGGGGACGAGCAACACCCGTAGTCACCACGAACGTCAACGGGCCGGGAAGTAACGCCTCGAGCACCCGGACCGACATCGCGTCAAGATCGGGAAGCGCATTTTTCACAGCTTCCACCGACGAAAACAACACGGCCACCGGTTGCTCGGGAGACCGGCCCTTGGCCGCAAAAAGCTCACGCACCCCCGCCGCCGAGTCCCACCTTGCCCCGATCCCATACACAGTATCGGTAGGTACGCCGATGATTCCTCCCGCCTGCAACGCCTCTCGCAGCAAGGCCACACTCCCACCGTTTACCTCGGTAAATGCGACAACTTGTGTTCCCGGAAGAGTAGCCTCTATTATGCGATCCTTCTGCGACAGGTCTCTACGTACGGTGACCAGCGAGAATCCGGCATCATGAGCAAGCCCGGCGACCGCCCCGGCCTGGCCGTCTCCAACCTCGACAATCGTGCTACCGCCGGGCCACAGAGCCTGGGCAGCCTGCGGCAGCAGACGGCGAAAGACCGACAGCCCATCGGGTCCCGCGTCCAAAGCCGATGTTGGCTCAAAGCAACGTATGTCGGGTGCCAGCCCCGTCAAGTCGCCCGACCTGACGTAAGGCGGGTTGCTCACCACCAGGCCGAGGGCACCTGCCGGTGTCTGGGAGAGCAGGTCGGCCTGCCGGAATTCCACCAACCGCTCTAGACCTGCCGCTTCGGCGTTGCGTGCTGCCACCTCGAGTGATCTCGGGCTCGTGTCCGTGGCTACGACCCGGATGCCAGCCTCCTGCGCAAGGCTGAGAGCAATGGCCCCGCTCCCGGTTCCAACATCGGCGACCCGGCAGGTCTCCACGTCCTTGGCCCAAATCGGCCGGCGTCGCAGAGAGGCGAGCGCGACATCAACCAGTTCTTCTGTCTCGGGTCTGGGAATCAAGACGTCGGGAGTGACCTCCAAACACAGATGGCGGAAGTAAGCGCGACCCAGAATGTAGGCCACAGGTTCATGCGCTCCCCTGCGGGCAATCAACGCTCGGTAGCAATCGACCTCAGGCTTTGCCAGTGGGCGGTCAAACTGAGTGTAGAGCTGGATGCGCTCCAATCCGAGAGCCTCGGCGAGAAGCACTTCGGCATCGAGTCGTGGAGAAGTCGATTCCTTCTCCCGCAAGTAGCCCGCTGCCGTTTCGAGTAACGGCCCGATGGTCCAACGTTCCACGGCGCCCGCTTCCCGTACCCGGGGTTAGAACTCAGCCGCGGCCAACTGCTCAGCCCGGTCTTGAGCCTCCAATGCCTCGGTGAATTCATCTAACTCGCCTTGGAGAACGGCTTCCAAACGGTGGGATGTGAGCCCTACCCGGTGATCGGTAACCCGTCCCTGGGGGAAATTGTAGGTACGGATCTTTTGAGCCCGGTCTCCGGTCCCGACCTGGCTGCGACGCTGCGCAGCCACTTGGGCATTCTGCTCGGCCTGGGCGATGTCATACAGGCGAGCCCGCAAGATGCGGAAGGCGCGCTCCTTGTTCTGTAGTTGCGACTTCTCGTCTTGACACGACACCACCAATCCCGTTGGGATGTGAGTAAGACGGACTGCCGAATCGGTGGTGTTCACCGATTGTCCCCCGGGCCCAGTGGAACGGTACACGTCTACCCGCACATCGTTAGGATCGATGTGAACCTCGACGTCCTCCGCCTCGGGAAGCACCGCGACAGTAACAGTCGAAGTGTGGATACGACCCGTAGACTCAGTTACCGGCACACGCTGTACCCGGTGGACACCAGACTCATACTTGAGCGACCCGTAAGCACTGCGCCCCTTCACCTCGAAGATGACCTCTTTGATGCCTCCTAGTGTCGCCTCAGTCGTGGAGAGAATCTCGGTCTTGAGGCGCATTCGCTCGGCATAGCGCATAAGCATCCGCTGGATCTCGGCGGCGAAAAGCGCCGCTTCGTCACCACCCGCTCCGGCCCTCACCTCGACGATCGCGTTCTTCTCGTCCCGGGGATCCTTCTCCAACACCGCCAACCGCAGCTTGTGTTCGAGATCCTCGAATCTCTCCCGAGCAGCCGCCCTCTCCTCCACCAAGAATTCCTTCATCTCCGGATCGAGTCCGCCTTCTTCGAGCAGGGACTCAGCGTCTCCGTACGAAGCCAACGCCTCCCGATAGGCAACTGCCAGCCGGTAAGAATCCTCAAGATTGGAGTGAGCCTTGGATATCTCGGCATAGCGCGACTGATCACGCAGTACCTCGGGGTCGGCCAGTTCCTCCGTAAGCGACAGGTATCTGTCTTCTATCTCCGCCGCCAAACGCTCGATCATGTCTCGGCCGCCAATTCCGTGAGAGCAACCCGCTCCCGCTCATCCATCCGAATGACTTCTTCCAAGGCCGCGGCCGCAATCTCCAACTGATCAGGAGTCGGTTCACGGGTGGTCAGACGCTGCAGCTGAATCCCAGGCCATAGGAGAATACGGGCGAAGAAACCGTTGGGATGCTTGCCCGCCCACTTTATGCCTATTTCGTAAGAAATACCGATTATGAGCGGAATGCCGAGAATGCGCGACAGTACCAGCCACGGCAGACTGGGCTTGCCTACGATGGCGAATAAGAACACGGCTATCACCATCACCAGCAACAGAAAGCCGGTGCCGCACCGCGGGTGCCGGGTGGAAAAGCCCACTGCCCGTTTCGCGTCCGGTCTTCCACACGATTCATAAGCGTGGATGACCTTGTGTTCGGCCCCGTGATACTGGAAGACCCGGCGCAGGTCGGGAAGAAATGACACCACTACCAGATAAAGGATAAAAATGACGATCCGGATAACTCCCTCAACCAGATTGAATATGAAGGGATTGGAAAACGTGTCCTCAAAGTACTTCACCACCGCCAACGGGACCACTACGAAGAGGCCCACCGCGAATGCAATAGCCACCACGACGGTAATGGCCATCTCCTTCCAACCGAAGGCAGGCTTGTCATCGATCTCCGTTTGTCCGGTAGAAGCCGGTCCCTCATCGCCATCCCCCGCCTCGGGATCCTCCAGACCGATGTTCGCCGATATGCCGAGTGCCTTGATGCCCAAACTCAAAGACTCGTACAGAGAGACGACACCACGCACGACCGGCAGTCTCAACCACCGATAGCGAGAGCCGAGAGATTCCAGAGGATAAGCCACCCGCGCGATAGCACCGGAGGGTCTACGGACCGCCATCCCCCAACTGTGTTTGCCGCGCATCAGCACACCCTCGATGACCGCCTGCCCACCGAAGGTGTTCTCCCAAGCACAGGCGCCAGCCTCAGCGTCCTCTATAACGTCCGCGCCGTCAAACGCCGGCACCAGGGCTACTTGCTCTTGCTGGGTGGGCCGGTCGTCACCAGTCACCTCAATCCCCCTCACCCAGATCACAGCCCGACAGATCGGATAAGGTCCATAGCAAGCACCTCTTCTTCCGTGTAAGGGTCTCCGCACGACATCCTGCCCTCCGGGCATCCTCCGGTCATGCAGCCCGGACCGGTGTTCTCAAACAGCAAGGACGCGACGCCCAGGACAAGATGCCGCATGGTCCAGGCCAGCCGGTTTATCTCCCACTGCGCTCTGCGGCAGCAGCGTAGCGAGAAGAAATGTCTGAGTTCTCGAGCGTTCATGGTAACCACTATCTTGGTCTCGGCGGCATTCGGTAGGACAAAGCGGGCGTCTTCAAGAACCGACTCGCGAGTTCCCCCCTCCGAAAGCCCCAACTCCACCAAGCGTTCGTATGCACGACGGGCATTGTCCATGGCCTCATAGAACACCTCGCGAGCCTCCAGTGAAGACGCGATGCGAGGCGGTACGACGAATCCTCCATCAGGACCGAAGCGTACGTAGCGTTGCGACTGCTGGCTGTACGACGCAAGCCGGTGCCGGACAAGTTGGTGAGAACAAGCTCTTGAGATGCCGTCCACAGCAAAAGTGAAGCTGGCGTGCTCCAATGCACTCATGTGACCCGAGTGGATCAATCCACGCACCAAACGACGTACTTCTTCATCGCTCATGGCCGCCTTGAGGTCGGCAGCGCTTATTGGCGCATAGCAAAGCCGGCCGGCGGCCGCCACTGCCCTTTCCGGCGAGGGGGTGAATTGAAGAAGCGCTACCCTGAGATCGGCAGGCACGGCCGACGAAGGCTACTTGCTCTTCTCGGCTCGGCGGTACTTCTTATTGAACCTCTCCACCCGGCCGGCAGTATCGACCAACTTCTGCCTACCCGTATAAAAGGGATGGCAGGCAGAGCAGACCTCAACTTTTATCTCCGGCAGAGTCGAGCGAGTCACGAATGTCTCGCCGCACGAGCAAGTCACTTTGCTCTCAATATAGTTCGGGTGTATGTCGTCCTTCAAAGTGCCTCCAATGACACATATCCTATTAGGGTGCTGGGCCCCAAAGGCAGAATATGATACCACGACACACCGGCAGAACGACGAGCACCCAAATCTGGGTAGTTTCCGCGGCACCCGCCCTAAACACCGTTTTGTCCTTACGTTCAGTTTAACCCTCCTCCTGTATGCTCCTTTGCAGCTGTATGCGTCAAGAATGGTGGAGTGTGCCCAATGGTAACCAAGAACTGTCGGTCCCTCTGTGCGATGTTGGCCTTGGTTGCCGTACTCTGGGCAATGAGTTTCGCCATGGCCGGATGCTCTTCATCGGCGGCAGCCGCGACGCAGGACACTACGGCAGCCACGACGCAGGACACGACAACCAGCGCCGGGCTCTTCGACAGCTCCCTCATCCACGAGATCACAGTCTCATTCGCCCAAGAAGACTATGAAACCATGATCCAAACCTACCAGGAGAGCGGAGAAAAGGAGTGGATCAACGCAACCGTAACCATTGACGGAAAAACATACGAGAACGTGGGCATGAGGCTCAAGGGAAACTCATCCATAATGGGGCTCGGTCGCAATAGCAGGGAACGCATGGGGGGCGGAAACGGCATAGGCGATGGCGTTTCCGCCGATAGTCCAGAGGAACTACCCTGGCTCATAGATCTGGACAAGAACGTGGACAACCAGAACCATGGAGGCATCGTCGAGCTGGTCGTCCGCTCGAGTACGACCGAAACCGCCCTCAATGAGGCGGTAGCACTGCGGCTCATCGAGGAGGCCGGACTGGCGTCCCAGGAAGCAGTTGCCGTCAGGTTCAGCATCAACGGGAGCGACGCCCTCCTTCGCCTGGTGGTCCAGAATCCCGACGACGTGTGGATGGCGGACAATTTTGATACCAGCGGCGTGCTCTACAAGGCGGAAAGCACCGGCGACTATAGCTACCGAGGCGAAGACGCCGGATCTTATGACGAGGTGTTTGACCAGGAAGCCGGCAAGACAAACGCAGATCTGACGCCGCTAATCGACTTCCTGGATTTCATCAACAACTCAGACGACACCACATTCAATGCCGAACTCCCGGAGTGGCTCGACATCGACTCGTTCGCCACCTACCTGGCGATAGAAGAACTGATAGCCAACTCCGATGATATCGAGGGTCCGGGCAATAATTCCTACCTCTACTACGACACCGGCACAGAGAGATTCACGGTAGTCGCGTGGGATCACAACCTGGCCTTTGGCACGATGAACAGGGCGGGCGGTCTGGGAGACAAGGCGGAAGCCACCCCGCCCGGCGCCGGCAGGCAGGACTCCCGCGGCACTCCCTCAGGGAATGTAACCAATCCCGAGGATGCGCAATCCCCGAGCGACATCCAGAGACAATCCGACGTCAAGGGGATCTTCGGCGGAAGATCCAATATCCTTGTCGAGCGCTTCAGTGCCAACCCCGAGTGGCAGCAGCTATACGAGGAACGTCTTGCCGAGTTGCAGCAGGATCTCTATGAAAGCGGAGTCGCCGCCAGCATATTGGATGAATGGGTGACGCTTCTCAAAACGCAGGCAGCGGACCTGGTAGATGCGACCACCGTTGATGCGGAGGCCGCTCAGATTGCCACGTATTTCGTAACCAGATAACTAGCTCCCAGCCGCTCTCTGTCCAAACTCCCTGCAAAAACCGGACGTCGGAGCCACAAGGGGCCCCTACGCGGATGCTAAAAAGCCGGCAGAAAGCGGAGACCGCCTCTGTCTGAATGTGTTACATTCCGTTCAGGTTCCGTCCGAACACTTCTTGAAGCATGTGACGGGCTGAGTCGCATGATCCCCTGTATTCCCCGGAAATGCGTGGAGACTTCGCAATGAGCAATACCATAGCGATCGTAGGAGCCTCGACAGACAGAAGCAAGTACGGCAACAAGGCTGTACGGGCATTCAAGCAGGGTGGGTGGACCGTGTACCCTGTCAACCCCAGCGCTGATGAAGTGGAAGGGATGCGCAGCTATGCGTCCATCGCCGATGTTCCGGAGCCCGTATACCGCGTGTCCATGTATGTACCCCCGAAGGTCGGGAGGCTCATGCTCGCCGATATCGCGAAGAAGTCGCCGCAGGAGTTCTTCCTGAACCCCGGCACCGAAGATGAAGAGCTGCTGAAAGAGGCGAGGGCCTTGGGATTGGATCCGATTCAAGCCTGCAGCATCGTTAACATCGGCCTTCGACCCGATATGTTTCCCGATCAGTAGGCTGCCCCCGGCATCACGTATGTGATCTGCCTCCCGCCTACCCGCATATATGAACCGCCGACGCCGGAATGCAAACAGACACCGGCAGTCCAGCCACAATCCCCAGCCTTTCGATGTCAGGCCGGAGAATATGCACACTGACGGTCATCGAGACCGCCGTCGAAGTGGACCGCAGCTCAACATCAACAGCGGCGTGTACGCTTTGAATCCGCACCTCTCGAACAAAACCTTCGAGCACGCTGCCGTACGTCCCGGTCCCGGCCAGCCCCCTCGTGTAGGCCAAACCGGCCGGCTCTTCTCCCCGGGGTTTCAAGTTGATCTCGTCCGCCCGAATCACAGCGAACAGGCGTCCATCCGGCGCTAACGGCGCCAAACCCTCGGCAACGATCTCCCAACCGTTGTCCAATCGAATACGCCACGGTCTCCTTGCCTCACCGTTCGACTGACACGATCGGTAGTCTCGCTCATTGCCAGGTGGCCGACCGAGGTTAATCTCTTCTGCCGCTGCAATGCCGAACACGTTAGTTAGTCCCACTAGGCGAGCTACCGTTTCATCGACCGGAAAGCAAGTCACCTTTCGGGGATCATCGATCTGACGGATCCGTCCGTCAACGAGCACTACCATCCTATCGCCCAAGGCCAGAGCCTCATCCAGGTCATGGGTCACGTGCATGACGGTCGCACCTAACTCCCGGCGGATTCTCCTCAGTTCTTCCCGCAGCTCCCGGCGGATAGCACCATCCAGTGCCGAGAGTGGTTCGTCGAGCAAAAGGACCTCCGGCTTGATGGCCAAAGCACGGGCCAGGGCCACCCGCTGTCGTTCCCCTCCGGAGAGACCCTCGGGATATCTTGCCAGCAAGCTATCAATGCCGAGGAGCGAGGCAATCGCTTCGACGCGCTCATCATCCACCCGTGAACGAACACCCCCGGCAGCTCTTCGGGAGCGGCGGTACCTGAGCCCAAAGCTAATGTTATCCGCCACGTTCAAATGCGAAAACAGAGCATAGTCCTGATAGACGATCCCAGCGCCCCGCCTTTCCGGTGGTTCACCGGTAACGTCGCGATCGTCAAACCAAACCCGGCCTTCCTGGAGCCGTCGCAGACCTGCGACGGTCTCGAGCAAGACCGTCTTCCCTGACCCTGTCGGACCAAGAACCACGAGATACTCGCCAGTTGCAACAGAAAGGTCGTCTATAGCTAGGGAGAAATCGCCTGCGCGTACCCGCAGCTTCTCCAGCCGGATCATCGGCTGCCTCCCCGACCGGCTCGTTCCTTTCTCCGCCTGGGCAAGGCGACAGTCCGAATAACCACCAATATCGCCAGGGCTAGGATGAGCAGCAAGGCGGTAACCGGTAGCGCAGCCGAAAGCCCAAACCCGGCAAAGCGTTCGTAAACAAGAACAGACACCGTCTTGGGATTGTAGGCAAGAATAACAACGGCTCCGAACTCGCTGATCCCGCGGGCCCACATGAGAACCGAGCCTGTCAAGATCCCTCTCCACGCCAACGGTAAGGTGACCCGCCTGAAAGCTGACCATGGGCTTGCTCCCAAGGTACGCGCCACCCCCTCGAGACGCCGGTCCACCAGCACGAACGACTCTCGCGCAGTGTCAACCAGAAGCGGCAGGCTGACAAAAAGCATAGCTACCACAATACCGGCGAAGTTCTCGGTGAAGTACAGCCCAGCCGAGGCCAGCGGCTCTCCCAGCAGTCCCCTCCGGCCGAATACCATGAGTAGCGCCACCCCTGCCGCTGTATGAGGGATGATGATGGGTAGATCGATTATGCCTTGGACAAGGCTCTTCCCCCAGAAATCCCTGCGAGCCAGAAGATAGGCAAGCGGCACACCGAGAAGAAGCGCAACCATCGTGGCCACAAACGCGGCTGCGAACGTGAGCCACAACGAAGACAGCACTCCCTTGTCTGCCACTCCCTCGAAGAATTCTTCGGGACTCGAGGCAAAAATGGTGGCAACCAGCGGTATCAAGACAAAGAGAAGCAGGAGGAGGCCGATGAATGAGAAGACCCAGTCCATTCGGCTGAGCGCACGCATTCGATTCATGAGCTAACCCCGTCAGTCGGCCGAGGCACAGAAGGTCTTGATGGACTCCGGAAGACCGTTGAAGTTGTCACTGAGGGCCGGCGTGATCATGGGTTGGTAGTTCTCCGCCATGATACGTTGCCCTTCAGGACCCAAGAGAAAGGCCATGAGCAGTTCGGACGCTTCCGGGTCCCTCGCGTTGCTCGGGATAGTTGCGCCATAGCGGATGGGATCGCCCACGAATTCGGGTTTCACGCTGGCAAAACGCTGGAAATCGAGCTTCACCGTGACACCGGCATAGG
>CAZOJR010000003.1:0-2402 GCA_964580165.1 uncultured Gaiellales bacterium | reverse complement strand
CGGCGTCGCTCAGATCTATCTCGGGTGGGAGAGAAATATAGGACAGCCCGTGTTGTTTGATGACGCTCTCATATTCAAAGGCATAGTCGATATCTCCAGCCTTCAGGAGCGGAAGCAGGTTGACACTGTAAGGACGCAGAACCACGTGAGAATCACTCTTCGTCTCGAGAACCTCGGGCACCGTGATCAGCGTGCCGTCCTCTGTCTCGCTGGTTCTTACGGGTACTCGAAAGACACCTCCGAATGTGTCGGTAAACAGGTCGGAACGGTCGTAGTAATCCTCGGCCAACTTGACCGTCATCAGGGCACGGTAACCATTTGCGTCAAGCCGGGGATCCGAACAGCCCAGCCGTACTCCTTCGCGGTTGATTATCTCGAACCAGTTGTCGGCATTCACTTCATCAGCGAAGGCACTATCCGGGGAGTATGCGAGAGCCATCTTGTTGGTGGCAAAGATGACGTTCCACGTTGAGTACGGAAGCCCGGAGTCGGGATCCTCCGCCTCGTAGAGCAACATCGGAATGAGCTGGTGGTCGGCTGTGACCACAAGATCGGCCTGCTCGTGCAGGTCGCCCACTATCCGGACGGCCTGAATGCTACCGTGCCCCTCCATATTCACATCGATATCAGGGTAGGTCGCTTCGAATTCTTCCTCCAACTGGGCGAAGGGAATAATGAGGCTACCAGCAAACAGCACCCGGAGGCTCGCATCCTCGCTGCCTTGCCCGTCCGATTCCCCGCCGGTGCCCTGATCGGAGCAGCCCAGACACAACGAAGCCATAGCTGCGAACAGCACCAAGAAGAGGATGATGGAGCCCCCGGGACCGCCCCGCCGCAAGAAGGGCGGTCCCGGGGAGAACCGGCGGAACCCGGATATCCGGGTCGTCTGGTAGTGAGATCGCATCACCAAGCTATTCCGTCGGCACCAGTGCCTCTATCTCGGTGATTTGACCGATCATATCGGCATCATCGATGCCCTCGCCTACCAGACGTAGAGGCCAGTACTCTTCAGGCAAGACCTCACCGTTAAGTCTGTACGCAACGATGAGTTCTTTGTTGTAGTACATAGTAGTGCTGGCTATTTCAACGCTGGTACCATCGGCCGCTTTGACATCGACCTGGTAACCGGCTTCGGCCAGCTCGCGGTTGTATGCCGGACCCTCATGGGCAATTTCGTCGTCCACCCGTCCAACAAGCAGATACAGAGGAATACCGGTCCATGTGTTCCCCTCGGCGTCGGTCCAGTCAGTCCCATGGCAACCCTCGGCAGCGCCACTCTCGAATGTAGCCCGGTCAAAATCCTCAGCCAGCTTACCCCGCAGCGCCAGCGTCCACTCCTGCTCGATATCCTTGAGCAAGAGCTTGGTTGTCCACTTGACCGACCAATGGCCATCGGTGACCTGATTCTGTTCCGGACTGACTATGGCCATACGCAGCGGCCCATCAACCTGAGGGTCGAAGGGTTGCCCATCCCACTCGTAGGCAACGATAGCCGTGAGTGGCCCATCGACTGAGTTCTCCTCTCCGGTGACCATGTCATACGTTATAAACTCGCCGGACTTGATCTGAGCCACCGAAGCCGTCATCTCATATCCATCTTTGGCCACGATGCCCACCGCCATATCCTCCGGCAGACCGCCGACCTCCGCAAACAGGTCTGCAAAGCTGACCCCTTTGGTCATGACAGGTGGAGTGATTCGGCCTGTAGAGCTCTTCATCCCCCAATAGCCCTCGGTGACCGGCATGTCCTTCAACTCGTCGAGGGTGTAGCTTTTTGTTCCATCAACACCGGTAACCTCGATCACGCTCTCGCTTACACCGGCACCATCGGTTCCATCAGTACCCTCGTCCGCCTCATTGCATCCCCCCGGCAAGATAACAACCGCGACGATCAGAATCATCGCCACAGCCCAGATCAGGACCCGATAAAGAGTCCTTACACCAGTGACCATTTCAGACTCCTTGACGCACTCTTCTTACTGTGAGACCGTTTCTTATACCATATGCACCAGACTAAATACTACAACCAACATGAACCGCTATGAGGAGCACCATGCGACCAACCGTGAGATCCCGCTCCGCCACCAAGTCCCGCCGAATCTTCTGTCTGGCGATGGTCATCGTGCTAACACTAGCGATGACTTCTGTCCTCACAGCCTGCGGCGACGACTCATCCACCGGCACTACGGAGGCAGCCGCTGCCGGCTCGATCGATACCACCCTTTCGACCACGGCAACCGGGGTGACTGCTGCTGGAGAAACAGGCGCCACGAGCGATTCGACAACACCACCGGCCTCCCCGTCATCGACCGATGCCCAAGACACCACAACCCTCTCAACCGCAGGTACCACCACAGTATCCGAATCGAGCACAACAACAATCGGTCTGACGACCACTACCG
>CAZOJR010000002.1:15807-23754 GCA_964580165.1 uncultured Gaiellales bacterium | reverse complement strand
GCCGTGGTCGAATCGGCAAGGGTGAGGCGAAGGCCTTTGTGGGATCGGAGGTCGCCACCAGTAGCACCCTCACGTTCGCGATACTCAAACAGTAAGTCATGCTCGCAAGTAGACCCGGTTCTCTTTCCGGGAAGCCTGTCACAATCACCGGTCTTGGTACCCACTTGCCGGAGCGGATTGTCACTAACGATGACTTAGCGTCGATTCTCGACACATCGGATGCGTGGATCATCCAGCGCACGGGCATTAGGGAGCGGCGTGTGGCCGAGGAAGGGCTTAGCTCGTCGGACCTGGGCATACCGGCGGCGCGACGTGCTTTAGCGGACGCCGCTGTGTTGCCAGCAGACGTTGATCTTGTCATAACTGCCACGATCTCACCCGACCGGATCATGCCGGCGACGGCTTCGCGCGTCGCCCGCGAGTGCGGCTGCGACTCAGCCGGAGTCTTTGATCTGTCCGCCGGCTGCACCGGCTTTGTGTATGCCCTGGCCATGGCCGCGGGGGCGGTGGCCAGCGGACTGCACAAACACGTGCTCGTGGTCGGCGCCGAGACTATCTCCCGTATGCTTGATTGGCAGGATCGGTCAACAGCTGTTCTTTTCGGAGATGGTGCCGGAGCAGCAGTGGTTTCTCTACTGGATTCCCGGAATGGTTCAGAGGGGTGTGGCCCGCGGGGCATTCTGGGCTTCGACTTGGGCGCAGATGGCTCGGGAGAAGAATTCCTCATGATTCCCGCGGGAGGGTCGCGCCTACCTGCCTCTTGTGAGACGGTGGAGGCTCGCCAGCATTATATGAAAATGAACGGCAGCGAGGTCTACAAATTCGCCACCAGGATTGTGGCGCAATCGGCTCAGCGGCTGCTGAAGCGTTGCGGGTACTCTGTCGCCGACATAGACCTCTTCGTACCACATCAGGCCAATCTGCGTATCATCGAGGGAGCAGTCAAGAAGTTGGGGATCTCCGAGGACAAGGTTTACACGAATCTACAGAGATACGGAAACACATCGTGCGCTTCCATACCGCTGTGCCTCAGTGAGGCCAGAACCGAAGGCAGGTTGGCGGACGGAGACCTGGTATTGCTCATGGGTTTTGGTGCGGGACTCACCTGGGGTGCGTGTCTGATGGAATGGGGGACCGGGAGCGAGACGTATCAAGGGAGTGAACGATATGAGTGAACTGATATGGGCGGACTGCTGATACTGTGCCCCGGGCAGGGGAGCCAGACGGCTGGCATGGCTGAATACCTGTGTGAATACCCCACCGCGCGCAAGGTATTTGCCGAGGCGAGCGAGATTCTTGGCTGGGACATAGAGAAGCTGTGCCGCGGCGGCTCTATGGAAGAGCTGACGCGCACCGACCGGACTCAGTTGGCGATCTTGACGTGCAGTGTGGCTGTGTGGAGGGTTCTTGAAGAGAAGGGGGCCGGTTTCTCCGTGGCTGTGGGCCATTCCCTGGGAGAGTATTCGGCATTGGTGGCAACCGGGCACATGGCCTTCGCTGACGCTTTGCGCGTGGTGAATGTTAGAGGCCGGGCAATGCAGGCATGTGCCGAGAAACATGGTGGGACCATGGCCGCGGTCATCGGTCTTCAGGCGGATGTCGTAGAACAGATATGTGCCTCCCTCCCGGAGGTCTGGCCCGCCAACTACAACTCTCCGGAACAAGTGGTCATCTCGGGCTCGGCTGAATCGGTGCGTGAGGCTGGGGATTTGGCTCTAACCGCGGGCGCGAAGCGGGTGCTATCGTTGCCGGTATCCGGTGCCTTCCATACGCCATTTGTCGCCGATGCGGCCCAAGAACTGGCCGAAGCATTGTCCCGGGTAGAGTTTGCTCCCGGCCGGGCCAGATTCTATTCCACCACCGAACTCTTCTTTCCTGAGGCTAGCGAACTCACCGGCGTGCTAACGCGCCAGCTCACGTTGCCGGTGAAGTTTGCACAGAGCATGGAGATGCTGTTGAGCGGCTCCGGCGCTCTCGAGAGAGGTCTGGAAGTCGGTCCAGGCAACGTACTGGCTGGACTTGTGAAGAGAATAGCCCGCGGGTTTCCAATGGCGGGCACCGGAGATGGCGAAGCTCTGCGGCGGGCGATCGATGAGCGCGTAGGGATCGGGGGACTGGCATGACAGAGAGAATTGCGCCCTTGGAAGGTCGAGTGGCACTGGTAACCGGCGGAGCGAGAGGCATAGGCCGGGCAATCGCTCTGCGGCTGGCTCATGACGGAGCCAAGATCGCCATCGTTGACATGGCCGAGAATGGCACCGACGCGGCTCGCGATATTGAGCAGGCTACTGGTCGGGCTACTGTGTTTGTTAAGGCCGATATCTCCCGGCCGGAACAGGTCAAAGAAGCGGTGGCGGAGGTTGAAGCGGCGCTGGGGCTCGTTGACATTCTTGTGAATAACGCGGGCATTACGCGTGATGGCCTCATGCTTGTCATGAGCGAGAGCGATTGGGATGCGGTGCTGGCCGTGAATCTCAAGGGCGCGTTTCTCGTGAGTAAGGCAGTGCTGCGTGGCATGATCAAACGTCGACAGGGTGTGATCGTCAGTATTTCGAGCGTAGTGGGCAGACGGGGAAACGCGGGACAGGTCAACTACTCCGCGGCCAAGGCCGGACTGATCGGATTTACCAAATCGCTGGCCAGAGAGGTAGCATCGCGGAACGTGCGGGTCAACGCGGTGGCTCCTGGCTATATCGAGACCGAAATGACCTTGGCCCTGGAGGAGTCAGCCCGAAGCGCAATCATCGAGCACGTCCCACTCGGCCGTATAGGCATGCCGGAAGCGGTGGCGGGTGCTGTGTCGTTTCTCGTTGGTGATGAGGCCTCATACATCACCGGAGTAGTTTTGCCGGTGGACGGCGGCCTCGGGATCTAGTGTGAAGGAGGTGGCGCACGTGAATGTAGCCCCGAAGACGATAGAGTTGAGACGCGTGGTTATCACCGGAATAGGCATAGTCTCGCCAGCCGGCATAGGCAAGGTGCCGTTCTTGGAGGCTCTCTTGGCCGGACGATCGGCCGTGCGGAGGATTGAACGTTTTGATCCCGCCGAGTTTCCGGTGAAGATCGCCGCCGAAGTCCGGGGGTTCGATCCGCTCGCTTTCATCGACAAGAAGTGGGCAAGACGTATGGACCGTTACGCCCAGTACGGCGCTGCCGCAGCCACCATGGCTCTGGAGGACTCGGGCTATCCTATCGAAGAGGATCCGTATGCGGTCGGCGCGTTTATCGGCTCGGGGGTGGGCGGCTTGGACACCTTCCTGGAGCAGACCGGCATTCTTTTAGAGAAGGGTCCGACCCGGGTTAGTCCCTTTTTTATTCCCATGATGATTCCCAACATGGCCTCGGCGTGCAGCTCTATCCTGCTTGGGCTCAAGGGTCCCGTCAACGCTGCCTGTACCGCCTGTGCAGCTGGGACGAACGCGCTGGGTGATGCCTTCTCCGTCATACGGCGGGGTGACGCGACCGCCATGTTCGCGGGTGGGGCCGAGGCGGCGGTAAATCAGGTGGGCATGTCGGCCTTCGCCGCGCTGCGGGCTATATCCTCGCGCAATGACGAGCCCGAGAAGGCCAGCCGCCCCTTCGATGCCGGGCGTGATGGTTTTGTAATGGGCGAAGGGAGCGGCGTGTTGGTTCTGGAGGAAGCGGAGCACGCACTCCGTCGTGGAGCCCATATCTACGCCGAGATCTGCGGATACGGCATGAGTGCCGACGCCTGCCACCTCACTGAACCTGATGAAACTGGTGAGCCTGCCGGCCTGGCTATGAGCAGGGCTCTCACCGACGCGGGCATTGATGCGTCCGAGGTGAACTACATCAATGCTCACGGCACCTCCACGCCTCTGGGCGATGCAATGGAGACCCAGGCCATCAAACGGTCGTTGGGTGATCACGCGGGGCAAGTGATGATCAGCTCCAACAAGAGCATGATCGGTCATTGCCTGGGTGCCGCCGGGGCGCTTGAAGCAGCGGCAACGGTGCTCTGCATGGAGACCGGTAAGGTTGCGCCCACTATCAACTTGGAGCAGCCTGATCCCATGTGTGACCTCGACTACGTCCCGAATGTGGCTCGAGAAGCCGTGATTGATGTGGCTATGTCGAATAGCTTCGGATTTGGTGGACATAACGCCGCCATCGTACTTCGCAGGTGGCATGGCTAAGTATGTGACCATACAGGTCGCGCGGAGAGAGCCACCGCCCGCGCCAGAAGCCGCGGGCGAGCGCTGCAAGAAGTGCAATGCTCCTCTGGCGGAGGGTGAGCTGGAACGATCTCTGCGGGTATGTCCCCATTGCTCATACCACTACCCTCTCCCCGCCCACGAGCGGGTGGCTCAATTGGCCGACAAGGGCACGGTCAGCTTCATAGCCGAAGAAGTGTGTGCGGTGGACCCGCTCGATTTCGCTGATCTTCGCTTATACCCCGACCGGTTGTCGGAAGCCCAATTCGCGACTGGTTTGAGCGAGGCTTTCCTGGCCGCTCTGTGCGAAATCTCCGGAAGGCCGGCAGCGTTGGGGGTTCTTGACTTCAGGTTCCTGGGCGGGTCGATGGGTTCTGTGGTTGGGGAGCGGTTCTGTCGTTTAGCAAAAGCGGCGGTCGAGCAACGTCTCTCCCTGGTCGTTGTCGCCGGATCGGGCGGAGCGCGTATGCAGGAGGGACTCTTTTCTCTGATGCAGATGGCCAAAACCGTCGTAGCGGTGCAGATGCTGGCAGCGGCACGGCTACCCTATGTCACTATTCTGACTCACCCGACCACCGGTGGCGTGTTTGCGAGTTTCGCCACCGTGGCCGATGTCATCATCGCAGAACCGGGGGCAGTTATGAGTTTCGCCGGAGCCCGGATCATCGAACAAACAACACACGAGAAATTGCCTCCCGGCTTCGGCTCGTCGGAGTCACAATTGGTGCATGGGCAGGTGGACATGGTCGTCGATCGAAGACAGCTCAAAGATAGGCTGACGCGTTGTCTGTCGTTCCTCGGAGGGAGTGCAGCCGGTGCCTGAGAAGCAAACCCCCGAAGTTGCCTGGCAAACGGTTCAGACGGCACGCCATCAAGACCGGCCGCAGACGCTCGACTACATCGCCCGGGTCTTCCCTGACTTCGTTGAACTGAGCGGAGACCGTCTGCGCGGCGACGACAGAGCTGTCATCGGAGGATTCACCACCTTGGGTGCGCACCAGATCGTGCTGATTGGCCACCAGAAGGGTCATACGCTCAAGGAGAGACAGGAGTACAGCTTTGGGATGACCCGGCCCGAAGGCTACCGCAAGGCCATGCGTTTGGCTCGTCTGGCGGAGAAGTTCGGACTCCCGGTGGTCACCTTGGTCGACACTCCCGGCGCTTATCCGGGCAAGGATGCGGAGGAGGGTGGGCAGGCGAGCGCTATCGCCCGGAGTATCGAGACTTTCGCCGGGCTCAGAGTTCCGACCGTCACTGTGATCATCGGAGAGGGTGGCTCGGGTGGTGCGCTGGCTCTGGCAGTCGCAGACCGGGTTCTGATGCTGGAGAACTCAGTGTATTCGGTTATCTCGCCGGAAGGGTGCGCGGCGTTGGTATGGCGCGACGCCGCCGCGGCGCCTCAGGCGGCCGCGGCACTTCGAGTAACAGCCCGCGATCTCCTCGACCTTGGCCTGGTCGACGCGGTGATCTCCGAACCTGCAGGAGGAGCCCATACCGACCACGGGACCATGGCCAAACGGCTCGTGGACGAGATAGAGCCGGTTCTTTCAGGGCTGGTTGGGCTTGGCGCTGATGAGCGGCTGCGTCTCAGGTACGAGAAGTACCTGAAGATGGGAAGCTACGCCACGGTGGACTCCAGGTAGAGCAGCCAGGAATCAGGCACCACTCTCTGCGAGGCCAATACAAAGTCGCCGGGCAGCGGGGGCCGTGGTTTGCGCGAGAGCCGCATTCCCGCCTCAGAAGGTAGGCACGCTCCCTTACGCACGTTGCAGATGGCGCATGATGTGATGACGTTTTCCCACGATGTAATCCCGCCCCGGCTGCGAGGGACGATGTGATCGATGGTTAGATGGTGTGTGCTTCCGCAGTACTGGCAACGAAAACCGTCACGAGCCAGGATGGCGCGTCGCGATAAACGTCTCTCGGCGGCTTGGGGCAGGCGAACATAGTTGGTCAAGCGGATCACCGACGGGGCTGCCAGACTCGTCTTCTCGGAGTGTATGACGTTCGGGCCCGACTCTACACTCTCCGCCTTGCCCTTGAGCAGCAAAATAACTGCCCGGCGTATCGAGCAGACGTTCACCGGCTCATAGGTGGAGTTCAAGACCAAGACCCGACGGATCACGCTCACCCCCGGTGTGACATTTCTCATCATTCTAGCCAATTCTGGTGTCAGCAACTGGGGCGCAGTTCGTGTCTCGCTGCGCTGCTAGAATTCCGGTATGAACGATGGAGATCTTTTTGACGCAGGTTTGCGGGCCGACCTCTCCTTGAACGCTCCGCTGGCGGCGCGTATGCGTCCCCGGCGGTTGGAGGAAGTGGTTGGTCAAGACCACCTACTCGGCAAAGGAGCCGCTCTTCGGGTGGCGATCGAGACCGGCACGGCCGGTTCGATGATCTTCTTCGGGCCACCCGGCACCGGGAAGACGACGATCGCTCGCATGGTGGCGGCAGAGACCGGCCTTGCGTATGAGGAACTCTCTGCAGTCAGTTCCGGAGTGGCCGATGTGCGCAAGGTGATCGATCGAGCTCATGACCGTCGTGCGCAAACTGGCCGGCGGACGGTGCTTTTCATCGACGAGATCCACAGGTTCTCCAAAGCTCAACAGGACGCCCTCCTGCATGCGGTCGAAGACGGAATCATCACGCTCATCGGGGCATCGACCGAGAACCCCTACTTCGAGGTCATTCCTGCTCTCATCTCTCGCTGTGAGCTCTACCAGTTTCTTCCGCTTTCACAGAGAGACATCCGTACTCTTCTGGAGAGGGGTCTGGCTGTTCTCCGCGCGGTCCCGGGCTGGGGGATTGATACGATCGCAGTAAGCGAAGCGGTGCTCGAACTGATTGCCGACGGGGGGCTGGGAGACGCACGGCGGGCCCTGACGATCCTCGAGCGCTCCCTGGTCTTGGCGGGAGCCAAGAACTTGCGGCGTTTAGATACGGTCACCGTGCAGGAAGCGGCTCAGCGGAAGCTGGTGCTCTACGACAAGGGAGGCGACGCTCACTACGACGTGATCTCCGCGTTTATCAAGAGCCTGCGTGGCTCTGATCCGGATGCCGCTCTCTATTACCTGGCGGTGATGCTGAGCGGGGGTGAAGATCCAAAATTTATCGCGCGACGGATGGTCATCTTTGCCTCGGAGGACATTGGCAATGCGGATCCCCGGGCGCTCGAAGTGGCGGTGGCGGTGACGCGCGCTGTCGAATTTGTTGGCCTGCCCGAATGCCGTATCAATCTTGCGCATGGTGTGACTTACCTCAGCTGTGCTCCCAAGTCGAACGCTTCGTATCTGGGTATCGAAGCAGCGCTTGAGGAAGTCGAGGAGCACGGAGCCCAGGCTCCCCCAGTCTTTCTACGGAGCACAGGCTATCGAGGAGCCAAGGCTCTGGGACACGGTGTAGGATATGAGTATCCTCACGATAGCGGAGGATATGTAGGCCAGTACTATCTACCCGAAAGTCTGCACGACCGCGAGTTCTACAGGCCGACGGCCGAGGGTGAAGAAGTGCGCATGCGGGAGTTTTTGGAGAGAATGAGATCCTTACGCCGGAGGACGCAGGAGGATCCGAAGATATGAGGGCGGGTCAAGATTCCGGCACGTTGGCCGATACAAGAGAAGTCCTGTCTTGCGACGGGATTCCGTTACAGGGGGTATGAAACGGCAGCAACGGCGGGACAGGATAAGGCTGGCTGTATTCCGCCGGCGGCAGTGAGGTGTCGAGGAGAGGAAGAGCGATGAATCAGGTGGCAACCTTTCTTCTGGGAAGCGCG
>CAZOJR010000002.1:0-15797 GCA_964580165.1 uncultured Gaiellales bacterium | reverse complement strand
CAGAACTCGCTGAAGAGCAGAGTGAGCAGGCAGGAGTGGAAGAAGTAGGTTATTCGGCTGTCGAACTCGTGTCGCCAGAGGAGCCGGACGTTGTCTTGCTGGAGGAGCCCGAGATTGTAATCATGGCTGATCTTCTCGAAGAACCTATGCCGGGTTCTGGCTGGGAACCTTCGGCAGAGGTTGCCATCGAAGAAGACCTCCTTGAGGAGGTGCTGGCAGCAGCTCCCGAGGAGTTCGAGCCCTACGAACCCGCAGAGGTCGAGCGCCGTTCGCCGGTGACCACCGAGGTAGCAAAGCTGGCGGAAACCGTGACATTCACAGACGAAGCGGTTGCTGACACTGGTGCCATGGCGATCCAGCCGGTGGATGACTTGAAAGCACGCATTGAGGAGACGCGGCGCCGCATCCGGCGTGAGCTGGAACAGCCGTTCATCTCTCCGGAGGAGATTGAGGAGTCTACGGATTGGACGGCCACGCCGGCCATCTCCGTGCCGTCCGCACCTGCGTCAGCTGCACTCACGCCGTCCGCACCTGCGGTCGAGGAATTCATCATTGAAACCGAGCCTATTGCGGCTGGACCGGTTGACTATGAGTCTCAAGCGGTCGAATCAAGCGAGCCGTTTGCGTCCTCGAGCGAGGCCGGCGATGACGCAGCGGTGGTATCGTCGGGAAGGGCTATAGACTACGAGTCGATGAAGAGCCGCATCGAGTCAACTCGGAGCCGGCTCAAAGCGAAGGCCTTTGATGCGATGATGACCGGTGAGTCGGTACTACTAGGGCGCGATCCCGAGGGTATGGAGCCTCAATTGGCGGCAGGTCCAGTCATCGACAAAGAGATAGAAGAGACTATTGAGAACAGCCTGCGTGAGCAAGAGGGCTAGACGGGAGACGTCGGGCCCTCTTCGCTGGGAGGTAGGAAATCTTCTTCTTGGTGTGCCGCGCGGGGCACATGCAGCGGTCTTCGGAATAAATTGCGCAGATCAGTCCATGATGCGTCGCGGGAACCCTCCACAATCTCAAGGAAGCCCTTGACTTTCGCATCGAGGTTGTCAACGTGATGCAGGACTAAAGCCTCGATTGTCTTGGGGCGCTTCGGTGAGCCCCATTCAAGTTCACCGTGGTGGCTCACGATACAGTGGAGCAGTTGCTGAAGTTTTTCCTCGGGAAACGACGGTATCTCTTTGGCCTTCTCTGAGATGAACGTAACTCCTTGAATCACATGTCCAAGAAGACGACCTGCGTCGGTGAAGTCGATCGCCGTTTCAAATGAGAGTTCTCGTGTCTTGCCCACGTCATGGAGGAGAGCAGCAGTCAGCAGGAGATCACGGTCCACTCGTCCGTACTGCTGTCCGACGAAGTCACAGAGGTCGGCGACCGCCACCGTGTGTTCCATCAACCCTCCGAGATAGGCGTGATGGTAGAGTTTGGCCGCCGGTGCGGTTGTGAACAGATCGTAGAAACTGCTGTCGTCAAAAATGGAACGCAGGAGCGCACTGTAGTCACAATCACGAACCGAATCGATGTGAAACTGGAGAAAACCCTTGAGTTCATCCACGTCTCGATAGGTAGAGGGTAGGAAATCGCGGATATCAGCTGCTCCCCGGGGTGCGGTGATAACTCTCGAGGCCTCCAATTGGGACTTGTTCTGATACTCGGTCACGCGGGCTACCACCCACACGAGGTCTCCCACTTGTATGCCGGGATGCATGGATTCCATCTCCCATACCGTACAATCTACGGTACCGGACCGATCTCCCAGCTTGAGTTTTAAAAAGGGTTTGCCAGCCTTCGTTTGCCGGGTTTCCTTGGCTGTCAGAAGATATATCCCTTCTATAGCCGACCCCGGTTGTAGATCGGATATCGGGATCCGTGCGACGTGATCGCGAGTTGGGGAAGCGGCATCGAACGATGCCTGCAAATTGAGTTGATCGTCGTTCACGGTGTCCTCACTTGGCGCTCACAGGCCTGCTCTATCTCGGTCTATCTATCTATCTATTCTATCCAAGCCGCCGGATGAAAGCCGCAGGAAATTCGGGGAAAGCCGTGGCAAACGTTTTGTGACTAATGGGGTAGGAAGGGCAAGTGGCTGGTTTCCTTGACCTTATGTCTGTAGAAGAATATGGCGGGTATGACGGCTAAGCCGATTACCACGGCAGCGATGAGGAAGAACTCGCCGAACACGGTGTGTGCTGCCTCTTTAGTGGCCAGTGTCGCGGCGTCTTTCATCGCCTGCCACTGGGCGTCTGTCAAGTCAGGAGGGCGGACAATCGGAGTAGTGATACCGGCGGCCAGCGAGTTGAAGCGGCGCACTCCCCAGGAACTGAGGGCCGATAGTCCCACTACCATACCGACCATACGAGACACTGTTACCAACGCCGATCCGGTGGTCATCCACTTTGACCCCGCAGAGGAGGTGACACTTGCGCCGATGGGACCGATGACGAGACCAAAACCAAGGCCGCTTATCATGAGATCTCTAGTCATCGTCAGACCACTGGGATCAAGCGGCCAGCGGCTGACGAGGAGGTAGCCTCCGGCGGCGATAAGGAAACCGGAGATCGCCGTAATGCGATAGCCGACCAGATCGGCCAGCCAGCCTCCGATGACCGCTCCCACAGGGATCATGAGGGTCAAACGGATCAAGAGCAGTCCCCCTTCGATTTCGGTCATGCCGAAGAGCGTGTATGCATACAGTGGGATCTCCACCATCCCGATGATGAGGGCAGCTCCGACGAGCATATGGGCGATGTTGGCGGCAGCGAACGGCGGACGCTTGAAAAGATCAAGACGGATGAGCGGATTCTCCCGATGCCGCTCGTAAAGGACGAATACAACAAAAGCCACGAAGCTAACCGCCAGCCATGGCCACTTGACCGGAGTTGCCGCCGTTGTGGCACTGGCCTCGATAGTCTGTGTGCCGGTTCCCAAACCAATCGTTACGCCTGCGAGAGCAGCAGCCATGAAACAGGCGCCAGCATAGTCTACGCTCCCTCGTTGCCACCAGCGTTTTGGCCGCCCAGCCTGATGCTTGCCGGTCGTGACTGTGCCGCTGGCACACTCAACCTCTAGGTGCCTGTCTCCAGGGTAGCCGTCCATCCCTGCCCTCGGGGTGTAGCTTAGGCCAGGACGGAGCAGACGCCAGCAGATCGGGATCAGGATGAGGCACAGCGGGAGGTTGATCAGGAAGATCAACCTCCAATTCCACAGCGTCGATAGCCCGGCGCCGTAGATGGGCCCCAGTACTCCTCCCGCCTCGGCGGCGCCGCCGATGAGCCCAAGGACAAGTGCTCGTCTCCTTTGGGGGAACATATCAGCGGCGGCGGCCATGGCGATGGGGACGAGTGCGCCTCCACCTGCGGCTTGCACGATCCGAGCGGCTACGAACAGTCCCAAGGTATCGAGAAACACGCAAAACGTGCTTCCTATCATGAAGAGCGCCAGCGCAAGAATGGCCATGGAGCGCCGTCCTCGCACATCGGCCAGGCGTCCGAACAGAGGCATGGCCACCGTATAGCCAAGAAAATAGGCGGTAATGATCCAACCAGCGTCGTTGAGATGAGCCAAGTCGATGTAGAGAGAGCGCATAATCGACGGCATGACCGTTAGGACCATGGTTTGATCTAGAGCAGCAACGAAGACGGCTGTGCAGAGCAGCGCCATGGCCAGAGTCGCCCGTCGGGAAGTTCGCTCGATCATGGTCGTCTGCCGCCCGCCTGTTCGGGCATGACTATTGTGGCGCCTCGATGTCCACGTGGATGTCAAGGTTGGTGAGAACGATGCTCCGCCAGATTTCCTCATCCTCATTGGGAGTGGCGGCTCCATAAATGTCAACCTCATACACCAGGCTGTCGTCTATCCCAATCCAGATGTCTGTCGGAAAGGTGTCGGTTGTGTTGACTGCCCCAGCAATGGCCTCTACCTCACTGGCTGCAACCAAGCCCTTGATATGGTGGGTCTTGACGCCTCCCTTGGTCTCGTCTCCCTCATAGGAGGTTTCCGTGATGCGCTCGAGGATCCGAATGGTCCCAGCGCTCAGGCTGAGGGTACCCACAGGGCTTTCCGTGGCTGCAATGGTCTGCCACTTTTGCGAGAGGGGATCTTTGATGTAGTGGGTGTCGCCCACCGCCACGAATTCAAGTGACATGGGGATACCGCCCATCGTTGCATCTACACTGGCTTGCATGTTCCCTTCGGCGTTCACATCGCCGATGATACGTGCGATCTCAAGTCCAGTGGCCGGCTCGGATGAATCTGGTTTGTGCACTTCGTATTCGAAGTGAAAGCCTTCGATCTGCTTCATCTGGGCGGAGGAGGCAGCCAGTACCGTCTGCGGGTCGACATCGCTTTCTTCTCCGCCGCATGCCGACAGGCTGCCCAAAGCGCAGAGCGTAAGTACAATAGCCGTGAGAACAGCGGCGAAGGCGGAAGCAAGATGCGGACGGGCATTCATGCCCTCATTATGTATCCTCGCGGAAGCACGTACAAGCATAAGGATTGTCACAAACGGTGGTGAGACGTGCTCCCTGCTACAATATTGCCGTAGTGTGTTCCAGCGCAATAGGGGATGGCCATGACGCCCGAAAACCGACACGCGCACCCGAACTACGCCTCGGGCGAAGACTACATCCTTGAGTTCCGCAGCTTTCGTTACGGTTTCAACAGTATCGATTTCGCCCAAAGGGTCGAGATGGCGGCGGTGGAACTTGGCTTGGTCGAAGCGGGTGCATTGGAGCAAGACGAGCGTGCCGATCTGGTGCAGTTAGTGGCAGGAGGCGGCATCGAGTTTCCAGTCAGTTCTCTCGGGGAGTACCTTCTCCAGCGTGGCGATGAAGTGCTGAATCTCCACGGAGAAGATCTCGTGTATTGGCTGCGCGAACTGGTGTTCCGCAGTGCCTGGCTTGACCTAAGACTCATCGAAGGGCAACTGGAAGTTGTGTTCGAGGACGAGACTGGGTCATTCGTCTATTTCCCCACCGGTCATCGCTCACGGCGGATTGGGCCTCCCCCCCATCCATCTTGGCGCGAGGTGGCGTACACCCGCTGACCGGCGTTATGTCTCATGGTTCTGTGCAGTCGCTGCGGTTGGCTTTCAAGAAGGCCTTCAGTGCGTACTATGTTGCTCTGAGCACCCCGGCTATTGCGGACCCGACAGAAGCCTTTGCCGCTGCTCAACAATATCTCTCGGCTCTGCGGCAGCAGCTGGGCGCCAAAGAGTTCATGCGGAGGCTCGATGATGAAACTACCGAACTGGCCGGCCAGCTTGAGCAAGACCTACGTCGGTGGCGAGGTGGCAGTGACCAGCTCGATCTTACCGGTCTAGAGGACCGTTTGCGGGAGTGTATAGAGTACGGGCTGGGGCAGCTCGGTCCATTTACCCCGCATACTCGGTAGAATAGCCGGTCATGGATTTCTTCCAGGACTGGCTCATACCGTTGCTCGAGAACTACGGTTTGCTCATCGTCTTTGTGACGATGGTGGCCGAGAGTGCTTGCATCCCTATCCCCAGCGAAATCGTGGTTCCTTATGGGGGCTTCCTGGCCGCTCAAGGCCACACACATTTTTGGATGGTGATTGTGGTTGCGACGGCTGCCAACGTGGTCGGCTCGAGTATCGCTTATGTTGTGGGGCGCTACGGAGGCCGGACCCTCTTTCTCAAGTACGGCCGCTATGTTGGGATAAGCAAGCACCATCTCGACAAAGCCGATGGTTGGTTTGAGCGGCGCGGCGAGGTGACGGTGTTCTTCACCCGCATGATGCCCGGAGTGCGTACGTTCATCTCTCTGCCCGCGGGGATCGCGAAGATGCGGGTGGGCAAATTCTTGCTCTATTCACTCTTGGGTTCGGTGCCGTGGAATGCCGCTCTGGCTTACCTGGGATACGGCGCCGGTAAAGCGGCGGGTAGTGATCCCTGGGGCAGGCTCCAAGAGCAATTCCATCGCTACAACGAAATATTCTACATTGTGTTGAGCGTAGTGGCGGTAGCGCTGATCGCCTGGGGTGTGTGGCGCTGGCGCCGCAACCGCAGGCAGAGCAAAGAAGCACGGGGGTGCCGCCCGCCTGACGATGAGTTCTAGAGCACCAGACGCAGGGCTAGAGCACCATGCTCAGGAATTTCTGAGTCCGCGGTTCCTTCGGATTCGCAATCATCTCCCGAGGGTCTCCTTGCTCCACCACGACGCCGCCGTCCATGAAGATCAGCCGCGAACCCACCTCGCGGGCGAAACCCATCTCGTGGGTAACCACCACCATGGTCATTCCCGATTCGGCCAGACCTTGCATAACCGCAAGTACCTCAGCCACCAATTCGGGGTCGAGGGCCGAAGTCACCTCGTCGAAAAGCATCATGTCGGGCCTCATAGCCAGCGCCCGGGCGATGGCTACGCGCTGCTGCTGACCTCCCGACAGTTCATCGGGCAACGCATTTGCCTTGTCGGCCAGCCCCACCTGAGCCAGCAAGTCGCGCGCGATTCCCTCAGCCTCTTTCTTTGACTTCTTTTGAACTTTGAGGGGTGCCAGCATGACGTTTTGCAGGGCATTCTTGTGAGGGAAGAGGTTGAAGCTCTGGAAGACCATCCCTATGCGTTGACGGATCTTGTTGGGGTCGGTGCGCGGCCCGTGCAGGTCTTCGCCCTCGATTATGACCTTGCCCTTCTGAATCGGCTCGAGTCCGTTGATACAGCGGAGCATTGTCGATTTGCCCGAACCGGACGGTCCGATGACGACGACCACCTCCTTCTTGGTGACGGTCAGGTCGATGCCTCGAAGCACTTCGAGCTGTTCGTACGACTTGTAGACATCTACGAGTTCGATCATCGTATCTACCATGCTTCACCCCCCTTGGGCAGCTGGCCGGCGATGTCGGCGTTGAAGAGCTTCTGCTCGGCTTCTGGTGTGATCCCCGCGGGTGGTTTGCCCCCGGGTCCCCGGGTCTTCTTACGGCGACTTTCCATACGTGCCGCTAACCGGATCAAGGGGATGGTGAAGAGGATGTAGATGAGCGCGGCCACGGTCAGTGGTGTGGAGTTGGCCGCTACCCCCATCTTCTCCTTTGCGGTGAAGAGTAACTCGGGGACTGAGATGACCGACATCAGAGACGTGTCCTTGATCATCGCGATGAACTCGTTTGTCAGTGGCGGCACAACAAGCTTGACGGCTTGGGGCAGGATGACGTAGAGCATGGCCTGTGCCCCCGTCATGCCCAGTGAACGGGCCGCTTCGGTCTGTCCTCTGGGGATGGCTTGTATCCCGGCCCGGAATATCTCCGCAGAGTAGGCGCCATAACAAAGCGTTATGCCCAAGATGCCGGACGTAAGAGAGGTGAAACGGATTCCGGCGTGCGGCAGGCCGTAGTAGATGAAGATGAACAAGAGAAGCAGTGGCAAACCTCGAAAGAGATCGATGTAAGCAACGGCGAGAAATCGGAGAGGCCGGAACCGCGAAAGACGGATCAACGACAGAATCAGTCCCCAGGTCCACGCGCATATGAGGCCTAGGACCAAGACCTCGAGCACAATCGGTAATTGCTGGACAAGGAGCCACAGAGAGTCTTTGAAGATCTCCCCGTTGAAAAACGCATTCACCAGATCACCTCCGGTCGCCTCCTGAACAAGATTGCCTCCGTTTCGGCATATAAGGCATACAAGAAAGGGGTCGAAGCCGAAGCTCCGACCCCTTTCCCGTTCTTAGATTGAGCGGCTTGTCGAAGCCGTTATGCATCAATCAAGTTCCTATTCGACGCCGGTGAGTCCCCATTTGTCGCAGATCTGCTGGTAGATACCTTCGTCGATCAATTCGGCGAGAGCGGCGTTCATGGCCTCAAGAAGCTCGGTGTTCTCCTTCTTGATAGCGTAGCCGTAGTCGTTGACTGTGACAATGCCGCCTGTGTTGGCGAATTTCTCCTGGTAGTCAGTATTGGTCTGAATGATGTAAGCGTTTACCGGCTCGTCGTTGACTACGACCTCTACCCTACCGGCCGCCATATCTGCGAAGGCATCGAGGATGGTGGGGTACTTCTTGATTTCCTTGACTCCCTCAATTTCTTCAACAGCGAACTGACCGGTGGTATCTACCTGCACCCCTACGATCTTACCGACCAACTCCTCAGCGGAGGCGATGGGAGCGTCCTTGGGCGAACTGATGGCCAGGATTCCCGGTAGGTACGGGTCGGTGAAGTTCACCTGCTCGAGTCGTTCCTCGGTAATGCTCATCGCCGACATGATAATGTCGTAGCGATCGCCTAGAAGACCGGGAATGATGCCGTCCCATGCCGTGGAGACTACCTGCAGCTTCAGACCCATCTTGTGGGCCAGCGCGGTGCAGAGGTCCACGTCAAACCCCATGTAGCCGCCTTCTTCGTCCGAGAACTCCATTGGCGGGAACGCTGTGTCGGAGCCGGCTTGGATCCAGCCCTTTTCGATTGTGTCGGGAGCATCGATGGCGTCCGACTTCTCAACTGCGGCGATGAAATCGTCTACCGCTTCCTCCTTGAAGTCATTGCCACCGCATCCCACCACAGTAGGAACGACCACCAATGCCAGCAGCAGAACGATCAGCAGAGCATGATGTCTTCTCAATTCTCCCTCCTCCTGGATTCGCGCTCACATGCCCACCGCGGTTGGTGCGCATGGAGACCCGGCCCCAATTTGTATGAGCATAATTAGAAATGAATTATAAACACGTTGGGAGTAATCCTGCCGATGTTGATCTGGTGCGGACGGGCACAGGTATACTTAATAGCCAACAACGAACTGATCTGGACTTGAGTATGCCCAATGTCACCGTTCGACCGGATGATCAAATGCACCCAGCCGAGGAGCTCTTTTGTGAGGGCACCGGTGGTGGCGCTGTGCGCTGCACGCTCTGCCCCCACCTGTGCGTTGTAAGCGAGAACTCCGAAGGGCTCTGCAAGGTTCGTGGAGTGCGGGGCGGCCGAATGGTCGCGCTCACTTATGCTCGGCCGGTGACCATTGTCAGCGACGAGATTGAGAAGAAACCGCTTTTTCACTTCTTCCCAGGCACTCGAGCACTGTCTCTGGGGAGTTACGGGTGCAATGCGCTATGCACGGGTTGTCAGAACTGGCAGATCTCTCACGCCAGCGCTCGAACCGAGACCGCTCGTCTTCCGGTACTGACGCCGGCCGAGGCGGTGGCTATGGCCCAGAAGCATAAGCTTGCCGGGGTAGCCTTCACCTATAACGACCCCGTAGTCTGGATCGAGTATGTGCATGACGTTTGCGAGGCCTTCAAGGAGTCAGGGCTGTACACCGCCTTCATAACGGCAGCCTACATGACCGGAGCTGCTTTGGATTATCTTGGTCCCGTGGTGGATGCCTTTAAGTTTGATCTCAAGGCGGCGACACCGGAAGGGTGGGCGCGTCTGACGAAGATCAAGAATCCATCGCCTGCCTATGAAGCGACGGTACGTGCGAAGAAGGTATACGGTTGCCATGTGGAAGTGGTCTCCAATCTGGTGCCGGGGCTCAATGATGACGACACCAGCCTGAAGACCATGGCTCGTTGGGTACTTGAGAACCTCGGTCCGGGAACGCCGTGGCATGTGACGCGTTTCATTCCGGAGTTCGAGCTGCTTTATCTTCCCCCCACACCGATTAAGACCTTGGAACGAGCGGCACATCTCGGTAAGGCGGCGGGGTTGAAGTTCGTGTACATCGGCAATGTTCCGGATCACCCAGGGAGGCATACTGTTTGTCCCGGCTGCGGCCGCACTGTTATTCGCCGGTGTGAACCGAAAGTTGATATGTCGGGGGTCAAACAAGGAGCTTGCGCGGCCTGTGGCGAAGACCTTGGGATTATATGGACCGGTGACTAGGGTGATTGGTGGACGCTATTGTTTGAGTGCTGCCTTCTGACGGGTAGCATGTCGGCGGAGTACTGTACGAACGAGTGTCGGGGTTAGTGGAAGCAATATCGGAACAGACTAGTGGTAGTAATACGGGTAGTGACCGGCCCGTCTCGCTTGTGATGCCCTGTAAGGCAGAGTACGTGAGTCTTTGCCGTCTTGTGGCCGGAGCTGTTGGGGCGAATGCGTTATTGGACGAGGAGACCATTGCCGATCTGAAGCTGGTGGTTACTGAGGCGTGTGCCTGCTTTGTGTGTAGATCGAGCGTGGATCGCATTGACGATGGCACCAGCGATGAGGTCTCCGGAACGGCTGAGATTTCCAATGCGTCAAGAAGCGTCTCATTCCCGGGGAATATCAGAGTCGATTTTCGTGTGACCCCAGAATACTGGGAGATCGTCGTGTCCGATCCCGACCATCAGTGCCGCACCTTGCGCCTGAGCGAGTGCGACCCCATGAGTGAGGGTGGGCTGGGACTTACCATCATCAAGGCTTTGGCGGATTCGGTGGAGCAGGCCGAGAACGAAGCCGGAGGGGGTGTTCTTCGCCTCGTGAAGCGATTGCCACCTCGCATGCTGGCGGTCTGACACTCATTTCAATCTTGAGGCGGGGCAACTGTGTTGCCGGCAAATCGTGTCCACGGACCGTCGTGTTACACTGACACGCCATGAGACACGCCGCTTCCCGATGCCGTTTTTCTTTGGTGGGGGCGGTCGTTTTGGCCGTTCTGTCCGCCCTATCTCTCTTGTTGCTGATGTGGATTACTGGCCCTGTCTCTCCGGTAAACGCGGGTGGGGACCCACTCGTCATCACCGTCGACCGGCCGCTAACCCTCGTGGACGAAGCGGTCTCACTGGTTATCGACGGGAAACTGTCGCGGTCACTACAAGGCGCGCAACTCGTGATACGCGTGAAAGGTCCGGCTCGATCATCTGAAATCGACCTGCCGGATCCCGACTTGCCCGAGGTCGACAAGATGCTGCTTATATTGGGAGAAGACTCGGAAGGATCCGGATCTTCAGGGGAGTCTTCCGCGGAAGGAGCGGTCACGACAGGTGTTCAGAACCTCGGAACGTCCGCCGATCTTGCGGCCGGATTGCTTAGAGTGGAGGTTGCGGTACCCTCCGGCATGCCAGCCAGCCCCGGTGCTTACCTTCTGGTGGCCGAGGTGAGATCGTCTGGAATGGTGATTGCGAGTGGACAGGCTTGGATTGGCAAAGCCGCGCTTCGTGATGCGCCTCTCGATCTTGCTTTTGTTTGGCCTGTCTCTCTGGGTATTCACCGTGATCCGGATGGTGCGTTCTACGACTCGGTCTTACAGGAGGCGGTCTCGCCCGGTTACGAAAACTCCGGCGATCTGCGCGAACTTCTTACCCTATCCGACCGGTTCTCCTGGTGGGACTTCACACTTGCGGTCGAGCCGGTGTTGTTGACTCAACTTCGCGACATGTCTGATGGCTACACGTGTCTTGACACGTCGGGCATTCCGGTCGAGTTAGGGGCGAATGACCTCTCGGCCGTCCATGCCGCGGAAGTGCTGTCCGTATTCGAAAGTCTGGGGAGCAATGAGTCGGTCGATATCGTTGTGAGCCCGTATTCGAATGCCGATCTGGGACTGCTGGCCGGTGAGGGCTGGCGTGACGGTCTCGAACAGATCTTGATGGGCAAGCAAGAAGTGCTGCAGAGTCTTGGCTTGGAGACACCGCCTCAGGGTGCTTATTCCCCTGGTCTCGACCTTACTACCGACAGCCTTGCGTACTACGCAGGGGCGTCGATTGACCACGTAATTGTGGATGAAGCGTTGATGGACCGCCTGACTGAGCCAGTGGCCGGTGGCACCGTCGCCGTCAGGGCACGAGATGCCGACAACGACCGCTTGACCCTCGTATTCGCGGACAGCCTGCTGGCCGCCCACATGGCTGCTTCTTGGGATACGGGTAAATTTGCGGCTGCCCTTGCGGCAGAGCTGGCCACGGCTGCGCGAGATGCCATTGTCGTGACGCCCTCCACCGAGTTCACTCTTGTCCCGGAGGCATTTCTCGAAGGCATAGGAGAGATGCTCGAGGGCCTGGCGTGGGTGAGGACTCAGACCGTTACCGAACTCCTGCGCACGTATGCGCCCGATACCCGACCGATCTTGCTGAACACAGCTGCAGGTGAGACGCAGGGGTATATCCAGGAGTCGCTGCTCGAGGGGGTGCGGTCTGCACATACGGCCGTGAGCAATCTGGCGGCGGTCGCGGATATTACCCGCGCTCCTGTGGAGGCGGCTCATCGATTGCTGTATATGGCCGAGAGCCGCTGGTGGTCTCGCTCTAATACCAGTCCGTATGAGGCCAGCATTGGCCTGCGATATGCCGAGCAGGCTCGACTGTTGGCTCAGGCCGAACTGGACAAGGTGAGTTTTATAGAGGATGGCTCATCCGTAATCATGGGCAATGAGGGGATGGCTACTCTTGTAGTCGAGAATGAGGCGGAATATCCGATCTCTGTTGATCTGAGCATGGCAGGTGAGGGTGTGGTGCTGCCCGAAGGCGAGTTGGTTGAGGTAGAGCTCGAGCCCGGCCGGAACAAGATCCAGGTGAAAGTGGCAAAGACATCGGGTATCCACCGGCTGGAGGCCGTATTGCTTGCCGGAAACAGCACTCTGGACCAAATTGACCGGTCTTTCCGGTTCGTCACTGCGGTAACTGTGCTGCCCTGGGCAACCCCGGTTCTCTTAGCGGTGGCGGCCGGAATGTATCTTTTGACCCGCCGTTTGCGGAAACGACCCGCCGCGCGCATATGAAACGATCGCATATGAAACGATCACGTGGGTGACGAACGTTCACCGTGCGGCAAGAGCGCACCTTTACACACGGCGCCGGTCGATAGGAACGTAGTCGCGTGGGCCGGTGCCGGTGTACACCTGGCGAGGGCGGTAGAGGATGGCGCCGCCGTCGTTTACCTCTTTCCAGTTGGCAATCCATCCGGGCATGCGTCCCATGGCAAATATCACTGTAAACATGTTCACAGGAATACCCATCGCTCTCAAGATCACGCCCGAGTAGAAGTCTACGTTGGGATACAAGCGCCGTTCTATGAAGTAGGGGTCATTCAGAGCCACATCTTCCAGCCGTTTGGCTATCTCTAGCAGAGGATCGGTGCCTTTCACCCTGGCCAACAGCTTGTCGGCCAGTTCCTTCATAATGCTGGCTCGGGGGTCATAGTTCTTATAGACGCGGTGGCCGAAGCCCATGAGCCGGAGGGGGGAATCTTTGTCTTTGACTCGCGCGATGTAGTCGTTTAGGTCGACGTTGTTGTCGTGTAGGTGCTGCAACATCTCTACCACAGCCGCGTTGGCACCTCCATGCAGAGGCCCCCACAGCGCGCACACGCCCGCTGAGCAGGTGGCGAACATATTTGCTCCGGATGAGGCCACCATCCGCACCGTGCTTGACGAACAATTCTGTTCATGGTCGGCGTGGAGTATGAGAATGAGCTGGAGGGCGGCTACCGTGTCGGGATCGGGCTCGTAGTCGTTGAAGGGGATTGAAAACATCATGTGCAGGAAATTGGTGCAATAGTCAAGGTGCGGCTTCGGATAGACGATCGGCTGGCCGACGGAGGCTTTGTAGCTGGCTGCGGCGATGGTGCGGATTTTGCTGATAAGACGTGCGGCGGCTACCTGGAATGTGGCCGGACTCTCCATCTCCATGAGCCCTGGCTCGTAGCAACTCATGGCGTTGATCATCGCTGAGAGTATGGCCATGGGGTGGCCTGTCGATGGAAACCCATCGAAGTGGTGGTACAGGCCTTCGTGGATCATTTCGTACTTGGTGAAAAGTCCACTCCAAGATTTAAGTTGTTCTTCAGTAGGCAATTCTCCGTATATGAGCAGCCAGCACGTCTCCACAAAGGTGCTGTGACGAGCCAGTTGTTCGATCGGGATGCCTCGGTAGCGCAGAACACCCTTTTCGCCATCGATGAACGTGATGGCCGAGCGGCAGGAACCGGTATTGAAATATCCCTCATCGAGGGTGATATGACCGGTTGTGTCTCTCAGCTTTCCAATATCTATAGCGCGATCGGCTTCAGTTCCCACCACGACCGGAAGGTGGTACGTCTCACCGTTGATGATGAGCCTGGCCGTGTCTGAGTCTGACATATCTCTTACCCTTCCTGCTGTGTTGCTGCTCCCGGTTCATCTCTACGCCGAGGCCTGGAATTCCTGCTCGCAGAGCGAAATGCTTCATGCTTGCCGGATAGTCTACTCCGTCGCCGGGCGGCTATCGGATGGTACACTGCCGAAAGACATGCAACCATGCCACGGACATCTTCTACAAGAAAGAGTTGACCGGAGCAGCCTTCTCATCCAGGGCAATCAAGCTTGTGTGCTGGGCGCTCTTGACGCGGGTGTGCGGTTCTATGCCGGTTATCCCATCACCCCCAGTTCAGAGATCATGGAGGCGATGGCTCTTGAATTGCCGCGAGCCGGTGGGGTCTTTGTACAGATGGAGGATGAGATTGCCTCTATCTGCGCTTGCATTGGCGCTTCTCTTGCGGGCGAGCTGGCCATGACGGCCACTTCTGGCCCCGGGTTTTCTCTCATGCAAGAAGCAATTGGGTACGCGATCATGGTAGAAGCTCCGCTGGTGATCGTGGACGTTATGCGTGTGGGACCGTCGACCGGGCGTCCCACCGCTCCCTCGCAAGGTGACGTGATGCAAGCCCGCTGGGGTACACACGGTGATCATCCCGCCATCGTTCTTGCCGCGTCCAACGTGGCCGACATGTACATGCTGACGAAGGTGGCGGTTCGCTTCGCCATACGCTTCCGGACGCCCGTAACGCTGCTGGCCGATCAGGTCGTCGGTCAGATGCGTGAAAGCTTTTCCAAAGAGCTGATCGGCCGGTACAGGCTCGTCTGCGGCGACCTCGATTTCACGCCTGGTTGCCTGCAACCCGGCGCGGAACACGGATTATCCCGGCCTCATATTCTCGGCTCGGGAGAGCACCCGCATGTTACCGGGTTGTTCAGTGACGATACCGGATTCCCGACCAACGACCCGGATAAGACCGACAGTTACCTGCGTGAACTCTGCAACAAGGTGGCCCATCACCGCGATGAGCTCTGTCTCTACGACGCGGAGAACGAAGGTAAGGGCCGGGTATGTATCGTAGCCTACGGTTCTTGCGCCCGGAGCGCCCGAGCGGCGTGGAAACTGGCCGGTCAGAAAGGGTTGGCGGTGGAGGTTCTTCACCTGTACACACTGTTTCCCCTGCCGGCGAAAATCATCCAGGAAGTAGCTCAGAGGGTCGAGTTCATGATCATCCCCGAATTGAACCTGGGCCAGTACGCGCATGAGGTCCGCAAGATGGCCGAGCAGTGGACGACGGTTGTCGGGATGAGTAAAACTGATGGCACACTCATCACGCCGCGCGAGATACTCGGCCGGATTGTTGAGCTGGCCGGTGGTACGAAAGCGTGTGGCCAGTGACGCTTGAAATAGAGCACTTTCTCCGTACGGACCGATTGCCGCATATATGGTGCCCGGGATGTGGGGTGGGTATCATCACCGGAGCGTTCCTCCGCGCTATTCTCGACTTGGGTCTTACCCGGGAAAAGACGGTGGTAGTAAGTGGCATCGGCTGCTCCAGTCGCGCCGCTGGGTATCTCAATCTCAATACGGTGCATGCCATTCACGGCCGGGCGCTGCCGGTTGCCACCGGTATCAAGATGGCGCGTCCAGATTTCACCGTGGTCGTATTTACCGGCGACGGCGACGGAGCGGCCATCGGAGGCAATCACCTGATCCACTCATGCCGGCGGAACATTGATCTGACCTGTGTCTTATTCAACAACCAGATTTACGGCATGACCGGAGGCCAATTCTCACCCACCATGGAACCAGGCAGGAGAGCTACCACGGCTCCCTACGGCCAAATTGAGCCGCCA
>CAZOJR010000001.1:8512-31496 GCA_964580165.1 uncultured Gaiellales bacterium | reverse complement strand
CGAAGGGTAGGCTGTGAGCATCAGCAAGGATGTAATCCACGCGAGACTTCAAACCGTAGGTCTCGGCATTGGCTGAGGCCCGTGCGATCATGTCGGGGCTGATGTCGGCCCCCGTCAGCTGTGTGCCTTCGGTTTTCTTGAGCCATTCAAGGCCCAGATACCCAGGTCCCGGGCCAATCTCCAGGGCATGTCCCGATGTGATCCCGGACTTGATGATGAGATCGGTCTCCATCCACCCGCGATCGCGCATGGTGCGATGCATCTCATCGTATGCTTCAACGCTGAACTCACCGACAATGCCTTCGTCGGTTTCATGAACTCGGGGTTTCGTCATTGTCTCCCTCCTGAGGTTCGTACTGCTTCTGCATATCACGCTTGCCTGTACGATTTTCGGCTACCGCCTGTAGCTTCCTCAGTCCCTCAAGCGTTCCGCCCAGAAGAGTCATCACGACGTTGCTCTTAGTGATCACGATGCCCTTTTCGAGATCAGCCAGCACTAGTAACTTGTCGCCTGGCTGGATGTCGAAGTCTCGCCTGGCCTCCGCCGGAATGACGATCTGCCCTCGCTCACCGACGGTGGCGGAGCCGTAGAAGCGCTTGTTGTCCAAATGATCCATATATGTGAAATGATTTATATGAAATACATGTAATATCATATAAAGACCGGGTCAGATTGTCAACCAGCGCTACTGCCACTGATCTGCCTCGGACTCGTCCGTGGGTGCGCAGGCGTAGCCCCGCGCGGTTGGTACCAGTTTGATCCACAACAGCTTGGCCTGATCCTGGAGACGTGACAACGTGAAGAAGACTCCTGTTGTCTTGGCCATCTGCTCTTTGGTCTTCATCTTGCTTTGTGCCTGCTCGGGCGCGGACTTGCCCGCTGATTCCACTATCTCAACATCCGGCTCGTTGATCGTAGCGGCGGGTATTCTGGCATGGGTTATCTTTTCAGCTCAGCTGGCGCTCGATGCTCCCGGCTTTTCCAGTGATACCAGGGCCAACCTGTCTGACACCTGTCTCTGTTCGACTACGCGGTAGCCCAATTTGCCGTACAGGTGGAGGTTGCGCTCGCTTCGTGCGCCCGTGAAGAGTTCGAACCGGCGAGCAGCCGGGAATTCTCTTTCGATGTGACTCATCAAGGCCGTTCCGATCCCCAGATTCTACACATCGGGGTGGACCATCAGCCTCCCGATTTAGCAGGATTCACCGTTCAAGTGGCCTCGGACCGATCCGACGATACGGTCACCGGCAACCGCCTTAAGGATGATCTCCCTGCCGAAATCGGTCAGCATTTCCGCGAGAGTCTGGGTGAGTGGCGCGATGTTGTAGTCGTTATAGAGAGAGGCTTCACTCTGATAAGCCAGCCGCTGGAGTTCGAGAATAGTGGTGGCGTTGTCGGGTGTTGCCGGTTCTATGGTCCAGTTGCTGGATGTCCGTTCGTACACCATCGGCCGCTCCTTATGGGCTGGGAATATTCCTAGTATGCCACCGCGCAGACTGGGATCCTCAGCGCGCAGAGGTCCTCTGACGACTGGCACACTGCCTAGGATTTTGCCATCATGCTTCATGGGTTGGAGAAGCGCCATTTTCACGAGGAGATCCACATGCAGAGCAAGCTGGCCGCCGCTGTCGCGCTCAGGTCATCTCCAATCGCTGTAATTCTCGCTGACGAGAAACCCCAAGGCGCATTGCAGTTCAAAGAAGGCGAGTGGGGCTGCGTGGCCGCGAGTATGCTCGCGGTGTCCCGTGGAGAGACTGCCGTGTTCGACCGGCGGTCCGGTTGTCCGGGTGGCGCGACCGGCCTTGGCTTTGGCAATGCTTTCGAGCAACGAGGCTTCCCGGTCGACAAGCTCCTTTCGACCGGTGATCCCGAGAACGCCCTGGCCGGCAGTCTTATGGTACGTGGCGAACGCTTCTTCAGGGACCGCGAGACTGTCCGCCGTGTGATTAGTCGCTTGCCCATTACCGACGTTCCCAATGAGTATGTCGTCATGAAACCACTGGAGACCGTGGGCGAGGTGGAGACGCCTGAGCTTGTGATTTTCCTCGTGAACCCTGATCAGCTTTCCGCGCTCATTGTCATGGCGGATTACTCACGGGGAAGCGGAGAACCCTCGGTTGCTCCCTTTGGCGGCGCTTGCTGGAGTGTGCTCTACGGGTATGCAGAGGCACAGCATGATGTACAGAGAGGAGTGGTGGGCTTCTTCGACATAGCTCAACGGCATCGGGTTCCACGCGACATCCTTTCATACACGTTACCCTGGAGACTGTTCGTGCAGATGGAGGCGGACGTCGAGGGCAGCTTCCTGGAGCTGGAAGATTGGCAGAAACTGCGGCAGCGGCAGTAGAGCGCAGGTAGTGCACGAATATGAGTACCGGCGGCTGTACCACGCTTTTTGGTGTGAGGTGCGGGTGCTGTCAAGGAGGATGGAGCCTTGCACGAAGTGGCTTACTCATCCGGATACAATGAGCAGCATGGGTGAGTTCCGTAGGATCGGGCGCTCGTGTCGTGCGCAGAAAGGGATTGTGGACACCGAAGCAGATAGCACCGCTCGCTGGCTGTTGGGCGGTGATCCTGCGGTTCGCTGGCAGGTCATGCGTGATCTCCTGCACGAGACCCCCAGCATCTACGAGGCAGAGCGCGAGAACGTCGCCCACAGTGGCTGGGGACGCCAGCTTTTGGCGCTGCAGTCCGCGGATGGTCTATGGGGCAGCAGCCTGTACAACGGAAAATGGACGTCGACCACATACGCACTGTATCTGCTCAAGGTGTTCGGCCTTGTTCCGTATCACCCTCAGGCGCTCGCTGGTTGCGAGCGCCTGATCAAAGAAGGGCTCTACAAGGCGCGCGAGATACGGTTCTCGCGTGGGCAGGCGATCGCAGACCTCGGTGTCACAGCGCTCGTTCTCTCGATCTCCAGTTACTTTGGCTGGGCGCCTGAAGAGTTGTCGGCCATCGCTGGGTATCTCTCGGACCAGCAACGCGCCGACGGGAGCTGGCGTCCGAACGACTCTGAGTCTGCTTCTGATTACGAGTTCGAAACGACACTGCTCGTCCTGGAGGCGCTTCTACAGTTCGAGCGGGCGCGCAAAGACAGTGCCGACCGGATTCCAGTTGTCAGACAACGCGGATGGCGCTTTCTCCTAAGCCGTCGTCTCGGCTTGGACTCGGGCCGGCCGTTGAAGAGGAAATGGGGTGTCTTCGCGTTCCCGCCGTACTGGTTCTACGACTGTTTCACTGCTCTCGATTGTCTTCGTGACTCTCAAGGCGATCGAGACCCGGGGGTCCAGGATGCCATCGATCTGGTGAGGACCCGCCGCAGGCCGGACGGCAGGTGGGGGCTCGGCGGCAAACACCCCGGCCGGACCTACTTCGAGATGGAGACCGCAAGCGAGCCCAGTCGTTGGAACACCCTGAGAGCGATGCGGGTCCTCGAATGGTGGGATGCTGAGCGACGAGTTCGGTGAGTTTGAAATTATCGTTGGTGGCCGGCAGCTTCTCCAAGGTGATGTCCATGGTTGGCGCGCTTCTCATTGACTCGTTCGTCTCCGATACAGGCGGTCTGCCAACGGCACACATATGAGTAGGATAGCAATCGACCAAGCCACTGAAGCAAGCGCTGGGTGCTGCATCGGCCAGGCGGCTACGGACGCCGAAGGGTTTGGGTTGCCGAACAGTGAACGGCAGGCCGCTGCTACGGCGCTAACCGGATTCCAGTTCGCGATGGTGGCCACCCAGCCAGGCATTCCTTGGGTGGGAGAGAAGACATTGGACAAGAAGGCCAGCGGGAATATGACAACGAGCACGATCCCCTGGGCTGCCTCTGGGCTCTTTGCAGACATGCCCAGGCAGGCGTTCATCCATATAAGCGCGTAGGAGAAGAGCAAAGCAACCCCGAATCCGCCCAGGACGGCAAGTGCGCTCGCATCCGCGCGCCAGCCGATAGCCAGGGCTGTTATCCCCACGAAGACCGCGGCAAGCATGGCTGCTAAGACATCCGAGATCGAACGGCCCACAAGGATAGCTGTCTGGGATATGGGAAGAGTTCGTAGGCGGTCGATCACTCCTGTGCTCAGATCTGTGCTGAGGCCGACGGCGGTACCGACGCTCGACATGGTGAGGTTCATGACCAAGAGGCCACCCACCGCGAATTCCTTGTAGGTCCCGCCAGGGATGATCATGGATGACCCAAACACATAAACGAACAGGAGCGTGAACAGCACTGGCTGAATGGTCACATCGGAGAGCTGTTGAGGTTCCCGGCGGATGTGGGTCAGGTTGCGCCGTGTGAGCACCCATACGTCTTCGAACCATGACCAGATGCGGCTAGATCTTTTGGGGGTAAGCGCGACTTCTGATGTAGCAGCGGCATTCATGCTAGCGCCCCCTGGGGTTCCATCGTTTCGTGCGCGCCGGTAAGTACCGCGAAGACATCGTCGAGAGACGGTTGGCGCACGGCGATATCCTCCACCGGCGCACCGGCCTCGTCGAGCATCCGTAGGGCTGCTACTGCCAGCCCAACCTGGTTGGGAGCGGGTACCACAAGGCGGCGGCCCGAGTCGGAGACGTTGATCTTCCCGATGCTCAGACGTTTGAGTACATCCACGGCGCGCGGATACGACGAGACCAGCTTGATGTCCAGGAATTGGGACCCTGTAGAGGCTTTCAACTCGGTCGGGGTACCCTCGGCAATCAATCGTCCGTGGTCGATGACGGCTATGCGGTTGGCCAGGAAATCCGCCTCATCAAGATATTGAGTGGTGAGAAGCACCGTGGTGCCTTCGGTGGCCAGGTTCAGTATGAGCTTCCACATCCGCTGTCTGCTGGCCGGATCTAGCCCGGTGGTGGGCTCGTCAAGGAACAACACCTGGGGGCGTGCCACCAGGCTGGCGGCCAGGTCGAGGCGTCGGCGCATCCCGCCCGAGTAGGTCTTCACCGGGCGATCGGCGGCATCGCTGAGTTGAAACTGCTCGAGCAACTGAATTGCCCGAGCCTTCGCGCTGGATCTCCTCAGCCGGCTCAACTCGCCGGTCATTACCAAGTTCTGCCGCCCAGTCAAGCAATCATCGAGGGTAGCGTCCTGTCCGGTTACCCCGATCTTGCGCCGCACGAGGGTGGCCTCTCGCACCACGTCGTGTCCGCCAACCCAAGCTCGACCCGAGTCAGGTTGCGTCAGCGTGGTTAGTATCCGCACCACTGTAGTCTTGCCAGCTCCATTGGGTCCAAGGACGCCAAGAATGGAACCTGCACTGACCTCCAAGCTCACGTTGTCAACGGCTTGGACCTCACCGAAGCTCCTACGGAGCTCGATCGTTCCGATCATGATTTCCTTATACATCTGCCGGTGTCCCTTCTTTTACCGGTCGGCCAGTAAACTAGCGGAAGAATAGCTGCTTGTTTGCCGGCCGTCAAGTAGAATAGAAAATGCGTCAACAGAAACTCGCCATGAAAACTTGGGCGGTGCGTTCAGGTGACCGGATAGGCCAGCATGGGATCAAGGTGGGCGACATGACCGAAGGCAGCAAACGAGAAAGCGCTCGGAATATGGGTGGAGCGAAGGGCACTCGTCCACGATCTGTCGAGACCAGAAGGCGCATTCTTGAGGCGGCTCTCGATCTCTTCATTGAGCAGGGCTACGACAAGGTGTCGCTGCGCGAGATTGCGGAGCGGGTCGGAGTTGCGAAAGCGGCTCTCTACTACTACTTCCCCAGCAAGGAGCAGATTCTCCAGACTCTTGTAGAGCCTCTGGACGATATGAGAAACGTGGTCATGGAGTTGGTCGAGCATCGTCCATCGCGGGAAGAATGGGCGGCACGCATGGTCGAGTTCATCGCCTACATGCTGCCCCAACGTCGACTGTTCGAGCTCTTCCAGAGCAATCAGCCGGCGTTGCGCGAGCTCTTTGAGGCTCGTCACAATAAGCAAGAGCACGAACTGATGCATGAACGCGTAAACCAGCTTCTGGCGGACGATTCCATGTCGCTGGATGACAAGGTGCGGATGACGGGCGCTGCCGTCATGATCATGGGAGTGGTGGCTGCGCCTCTTGGCCCTCAATTGGCAGATGCCGCGCCGGAGGATCTTCGGAAAGCCCTCGTGGACGCTGTCAACGACCTGTTGCTCCCGCGCCCACCGGGCCGCTAGTTGGGGGCAGTGGAATCCCCGGTGGTCTCGGTTGCTCAGCGATCTCCTCTACAGCATGCGGCTGGTGAAGCGACCGGAGCGGTGGTAACCGGCACAGAAGCAGAGCCTGAGGCTACCTGATTGTTCCAGAGGAAGCACGTATCCGGCGAGACCCGGCCATCTGGGCCGGGTCTCGCCGGATCTCACAAGGTCTGTACCCTGTGCTCTTCCATACTCCTCTGCAGGTACTCGATATGTTTGCGGATGTAGCGCATGAACAGGATCGCGCGATCCTGAGCAAGAAAAGTCGCCGTACCCGCGTCAGATGTCGGAACGGGAAACTCGAAACCGCACTCGGTGTCGTACCAGAGCTGTCCGTCCCGATAGAACTTGAATGTGACCTTCTGATTGTCTTTGACCATGTCTTTGATGCTTCTTATGTTGAGGGCATCCATGAGCTTTCTCCTATCCAGCAGATCGGATGGATGGGTGGCGCGAAAGCACGGCGGCTCGAAGTCACGACGATTCTGTAAATTGCCGTAGCCGGCCTGGAGGTAGGCGCGCTGGGCTTCAGTGAACTGGGGCTATGCGTGCGCAGCCGGAGACTAGCGAGCCGCCCCCGGATCTGGAAAGTCGTCCGGGAGGACGACCGCACCTCGCGTGAAGAAGAAGGCATGTACGCTCACTGTGCGCATGACCAGCGGATTGTAGCTGGCGGCCATTGAGCCGTCAATGCACTCTCGAGCACTTCCTCGGGTGCGGAATAAGTGTCACGGCCTGTTGTTCCCGTTCTTGGCTTTCCTAAGCGGAGAGGGGGGAATCGAACCCCCGGTGATGTGAGATTTCGCAACGGTCATTTACTCTACCGGCCTTGCCAGACCACCTTACCGGTTTTATCGAGATAGGTAGGCGAGACGACGTTTTTGGGATCAAAACGAGCGAGACTTCCGGAGAACGGATAGACAGCCTGAGCCTCGCGCTCCATGGGGATGACAAAGGTGCCGGTTCTGTCGATGTAGCCAAAGAGATCGCCTGAGCCTACGGCCGCCAGCCCCTCGGAAAACTCCGCGGCCCACTCGAACTGGGGCTTGATGACCACTGCGCCGGTCTTGTCGATGTAGCCATGCCTGACGGCATCGCCCTGCAAAAATGCCACCACAGCCAAGCCCTCCGAGAAGTCCGTTGCGCCGTCGAACTGCGGCTCGATGACGATGACCCCGGACGTGTTGACGTAGCCCCATTTCTGGGCGTCGCCTTCCGTGAACATTACAGCCGCCAGGCCCTCTGAGAAAAGTCGGACACCATCGAACTGGGGCTGAATCTTGACGATGCCAGTCTTATCCATATAGCCCCATTTCACCGCATTGTTCTTCAGGGCTCCAATTGCCGCTAGACCTTCGGAGAAGTCTGCAGACCACTCGAATGGCCCGATTACCACTCTGCCTGTTTTGTCGATGTACTTGTTTTGCAGCTTGTCACCCTCCAGCCTTTCATCGACCATTACCGTACATAGACCTTCTGAGAACACACCGGGTTGCTCGAATTGTGGCTGGATGACAACGGTGCCCGTCTTGTCGATGAAACCCCAGAGACGGTTGTCCCCGGCTACCGCGGCCAAGCCATCCGAGAAAGGATTCGCAATGTCAAACTGCGGCTGGATGATGATCCTGCCGGTCACATCGATGTAGCCGAACCTTCCCTCGATGGATACCGGAGCGAGGCCCTCAGAAAACTGGGAAAAAGGGCTCCATTCAAACTGGGGCGTGATGACCATATTGCCCTGCGCGCTGATGTAGCCGAGCTTGCCATCGACCACTGCTGGGAATAGTTGCGTGGCATCAGTGGTGAGCGAGGCCTCCGTGCTGACGGCTGTGGTGGTGATGGCGGTGGCTGTGGTGGTGATGATGGTTTCAGCGGTGACCTCCGAGCCGCACCCCGCTACGGCGAGAAGGCAGCTGCAGAAAAGAGCAATCGCAACGGCCGTCGTTCTAGGCGCGGTCATTGATTCCCCTGATCGCTTGCAGATGCGCGTTGGCTCGTGTCGCTCTGCAAGACATCCACCAAGAGAACGAGAAGCTCCCGGCTATAAGGCTCAATCACCACGGGAGTATCATCCCACAGGCACGTGAAGGAGGCCAGGTTGTTGTGCTCTCCGGCGTTGCTCCGTCCGTCTCGGTCCGTCCTGCGCCTTGAGTTCTGTTGCGAGCACTTGCTATGCGTCGGACTCCAACTGCCTCACCGGCCGTCCCTCGATGTAGCCCCGGTATCCCATGGGGGCCAGCTGGAAGCGGGGTGCGTCCTCGTCGGCCCACTCATATCCGATTACGTGGGGGTCGTAGCTGTTCATCACGTCCCATAGTGAGGCGATAGCCTGCTCGAAGTCCTTATCGTCGAACGGCTCCCCTTGGAAGACGAGCATCTTGCACGGTGCTAACTCAATCATCCGGTAGTTTTCGGGCACGGGATCTGCGTATTCCGCGGCTACTTCCACGCCTTGCACATAAGTCGACGTTCCCTCGGGCCGCAGGTTATCCGGTAACCATAGGCCCATTGGTTCGTGTATGGCCTCCCGGATGTCCTTCAGGTCGTCCCACACCTGGCAGCCCACCTCTTCGCAGTAGGCGAAGTAGTGGGTAGCGTTCCTCCCCGGGAGAAAGAGAAGCTTGCGCCGCGGGCGCTCGAGAATCTGGACAAACACCACCTGTGTCTGCTTCCTGTCCTGCTCTTTGTCCTGCATTGTCTCGGCCATGCCGTCAGTTCCTTTCTGCCGATCTCGATAGATCTCGGTTGCCGGTCCGGGGTGGAAGAGGTGGGCCGGCCAAGCGATATCTTGGAGACGGGAAGGGGGAACGCCGAACTGGCGGGCGAAGGCTCGGGTGAAGCCCTCGTGCGAGTCGAACACAAAGTCGAAGGCCACGTCCACCACGCGCCTCTGTTCCTTGCTCAACTCAACTGCCGCGGCCGAAAGGCGCCGCATGCGCAGATATTCAAAGGGAGTCCGGCCGGTCATCTCTTTGAAAATTCGCGCGGAATGGTACATCGAATACCGGGCGGCCCGTGCCAAGTCGGCGATAGTCACCGGTTCGCTGAGGTGATCCTCGATGAACTCCTGCATGCGCCGCACCGCTTTTCGCTGTTCCCACTCCGTAAGCACCCGTCTCCTTTCTTGAGATTAGGATACCGGCGCGATTTCGAAACAACTTGACTGCCGTTGCGGACGTGCGCGGCCGGGGTGGATCATCGACCGCTCAGAATGGGATGACGCGTATCACGCCGATCGCGGAGGGATAGGGAAGTCCGTACGGGTCTTTGATGGCGAACTCCACCTTGCCCACGGTGACAGCCAGACTATGCTGTTTGATGCCCTTGGCCACCTCGGCGGTGCTATGCACCGCCGAGGTGGGAGTGCTCCGTCGAGCACGGCGAACCACTCCATGTTAGAGGGGCGCGGCCACTCGTGCTCCACACTTCTCGCGTTGTTCCGCAGGCCACTTACTGGACGTTGAACTTCGCCAATGCCTCTTTCGCCCCGGCGTCGTCCGTGGTGATTTTCGGGTCAGCGTCGTCACCGTCGGGCCACGTTGTGGAGTCCTTCGCTACGTCGTTGATCGCCCAGAATGTGCCGGCACCCTCTGGATCGTCAGTCGCCCACAGGCCCACGTGATTCTCTGTGCTGCTTGAGAATTCCATGGCGACGAAGGAGATGCCTGCCGTGTCCGCGCTGCTGACCACCCAACCGGTCAGCGGACTGACTACGGCATCCTCCTCCGCGCCTGCGGCGATTGCCTCGAGAAGACTGCTCGATGCGACCGTAACAGTTCTTTCCGTGTCCACCGAGCCTGCTGCGGCTGTCGTAGCGGTCGCTGCCGCCGTTGTCTCTGTCGCCCCGTCGTCTCCACCACAGGCGGCGAAAGGAATGGCGAGCAAGGAAATCGTAAGCAGAACCAGGATGCTACGTAGCCTCATGACACGGACCCCCATTTTGTTTGAATGAGATACTTTGGCCGACCCGGATTGGTCGGTGCTCGGAGACTCTATCATCCAAGGGCGGTGCCCGTCTAAGCCTTGCCGATGTGTCGCAGAGGCGCCAAAACTGTGCGCGAGCGTCCAATCACTGCGAGCTTCCAATCAGTGTATTTCTCGGGCCTGGGCCGGCAGGACTGTCAGTCTTGGCCAGAATCCTCCATCGCGCTGTGTCCATCGTTGGGGGCCCTCGTGGCCGAGAGATGCTGGTCAATCACTGGGCCGAGAGAATCGACTAGGTTTTCGACGGGTGCAGAGGCGAGTGGTTCGACCATAAGCGCGTGTCGGAGGATAAGGACGCCCACGAGCTGTCCAGCGATTAGATCCAGGCGATATGCGGAATTTGGGGCGGAGATCGATGGAAGAATCGGAGCCAAGACCTGATCGGTGATGAAGCTGGCAACTTGACTTGCGCGTGCCTGGTCGGACATCGCGGATTTTAGGAGAGCCATGATCTTAGGCCGGTTTTCGGGCCTGTCCCACGCGCTAAAGAAAGCCCGGACGATTTTCTGGCCAGCGCTAGACTGATCGTGTTCGAGTGCCTCACGATAGACTGTGGCGGCATCGAAAGGCAATGCGACAGCTTCCTCGAACAGCCGCTCCTTGGTGCCGAAGAACTGGTGTACTAGGGCCTGGTCACAGCCCACGCGACGGGCGATGCCACGCACGCTCGTCTTGTCGTAGCCTTTGTCCGCAAACTCGTGGAGCGCAGCCTCGAGTATCCTTGCGCGGTTGTTTGTGCCGCCGCGGCGTCTGCCTGTTTTGCCGTTTTTTTGAACGCTGCCGGTTCCGTTGCTCTGCGACATCTTGGCAACTCGAATCTACCGGCCGATGGGTTTACGGCGAACGTGGTTTGCCGGGATAGAGGTCGCCGTCCTATCCTCTAAGGCCCTCGCAAGAGGTCGCATCAGAGCGGGTGTTATCAATCTGTGGAAGGGTCTGACCGGCAGGAAGTAGAGACGCCCAAGGAGGTTGTGAAATTCCACGATTGTCGTCACCGCGAACCGTTGTTCGCCGTTCGTGTCAGGGGCTCGCAGTCCGGCAATGCGGCACAGCAGGTGTCTATCGTCGAGATCAAGTAGTATCTCATCGCTGCCTTCCGATGTTCGCCGAGCCGTAACCGAGAATAGGCCCAGACGGTCGCCGGCCTGGAGGGGAAGCTTGCTGTCTTGCGGATATGGCCCGCTTGCCCTTTTGAGATGGAATACGGCCACCATCCCATCGCGAACACGCAGTAAGAACTTCACCCATCCGGGTAGGTCACCCAGCATCCGAACAGTCAACTCGTCGACAGGAGGTGGAGGCGCGAGCGGGGGCAAACTGAAACTGAACGAATCGACGTAATCAATATGGTCGACGCCCCCCTTGGCCAGCAGCGAGGCTGTGGGGACGGAGCGGCTTGCGCTGATGATCGTCATTTTGCGGACTCCTTTATCCCGCCGTACCGGGCGCAAACAGTATCGCACGCGGGGGGGGCGGGCATGGGCCCTGGTGTGATTCGGACTCTGTCGGACTCTATTTTCGGACTCCATTTGTCATCATAATCTGATCTCTTTGAGATAGACGCTGGACCCAAGACTGACCGTGATCGTCTTGATTGCTCCGTCAACCGGGAGGACAACGACCTCATAATTACCGGAGTTCTCTTCGAGTCCGTCGAATTTGAACTCACCAAACACGTCGCTTGTGAGGCGGGCTAGTTGAACTCCATCGCGATGCAGTTCAACGCTCATACCAGCCGCACACTCCTCTTGCCCGCTTCGCATTGTTACCAGACTGCCGCCTATAAATGCGTGGGTGAAACGATGCAGATTCTTGTAGAAGATGTGCGGGGCCGTTCCCCACTCTGGATGTAACACCTCAAGATCGTCTCTGGCGTCCAGTTGGTCTAGCTCTCTCTCACTCACGCGGAGGAAAGTCAGGGCCCCGGTTGGGCAGCTCTGCGCGCATCGGGGCTCGCGCCAGCCCTGATCCAATAAATGGGCGTTCATCGTCCACTTCTGTGGCACCTCAGCGTCGTTGTTCCACCAGATATGTCCATAAGGACAGGCGTCCACGAGGTCGCGGCGGCCGTGTGCTTTGGCGGGATCGATGATGATGATCCCGTCCGGTCGTTGGTAGACCGCACCGGTTTCAGCACCCGCAGACAAACATCGTGGACGCCTGCACTGGTTGCACATGGTGGGGAGATATGCGACGTCTACCATAGGACACTGCCCGCGTTCCTTGCGCCGGATATTGATCCAGCGGTGGCCGTGCGCTGGTTGCGCGACCGCAGTCGGCAGCCAGTCGTTGCCCGTATGCTCATCCTTGTCGGCGAGGAAGCAACTGTTGCAGTACACGCACTTCTCCACGTCCACGATCATGGCTACTTGGGTCATCACGCACCTCCCGGTGTTTCGGCCCATTTCTCGATCTCGATCAGACAGGAGTTGCAGGCCGTGCTGTGTGTCTTGGCGGCGATCATGCGCGAGGGCGTCAACTGATTCACGCAGCCGCCGCGATCGGCGGAGGAGCCGGGCTCACCGACGGGATCATAGACGGCTGACGAGGAGTACGAATGCACCACACCACGTGGCAGTCTCTCTGTGACGTGCGCAGCACATATCACAGACCCACGGGCGTTATAGAGACGTACGAGGTCGCCTTCGGAGACGGAGCGAGTTTCCGCGTCGTGCGGATTTATGCGTGCCACCCAGTAGAAGTAGTCGCCGATCCGAACGCGATGCTCGGGCACGTCGTTCATGATTGAGTCTTTGCCATCGTAGAGCGTGTGATGGCTGTAACGCGGATGCGGCGAGACGAGTTGCAGGGGGTAGCGTCGTAATAGCTCCTTGTCCGCCGGTCCTTCCCACGACGGCACATAGCGACTCATCGGGGGTCGTTCTGGGTCATCGGGATCGAAAAGCGTCAGGCTTGATGATACGAATTCAATCTTGCCGGTCTGGGTCTGCATGCCTTGACCGTACCGACCGGCATAGTCCCCAGGGAGCGGCGCAAGCTCGGGAGTGTCCTTTGCTCGGTCCTCGACGAACCATCGATAGGCAACCGGCTGTGGTAGCGTCTTGGCCGCCGGCGGCACGACGTAGTAACCTTTTTTGAGGAACTTTTTCCATGAGATGGCCTTCGCGGCGTCGCTTGCGTCGAACATGCGCTTTACCCACTCGAGTTCATCGCTGCAACCTTCCGAGAAGGGCATGCTCACGCCCAGTCTTTGCGAGATTTCAAAGAAGATCCGCCAATCGGACTTTGACTCACCCAGAGGCTCGATGCACTTGTGCTGTAGGACGATGACGCGATGGTTGCACTGAGCGACCGCATGCGCAGCAATGCCGCTTGGGTTCGCCCATTCACCGATATCCCAACGTTCGAAGTTGGTACAGGCGGGTAGGATCACGTCCGCGAACCGGACCTCACCTTCGTTCCATATCGACTGGTTGACTACACATTCGATCTCAGGCGACCGGTACGCGCGAACATAGCGGTTGGTATCGGTCATCGTCCCGATAAAGGATCCCCCGTACTTGTAGTAGAGCTTGATTGGCGAGTAGCCGGGTTCCGGATACTCAAAGCGGCGGAATTGGCCCTGTACTGTGGTTGGTGTGAACGCATAGCCTTCGCAGTGGCCATCGAGGATCGCCTCCGGTATTTTCAGTCGCGGGATCGCCTGGCCGACCGGATTCATGGTGGGCAGCTGCGGCATACGCTGGTACAGATGGGCGGCTAGAGCTGTTCCCTCGAGATCGCCGGAGAGGCCACCCTCCCCGTAGCCCGGAAAGTAGAAACGCAGGTCCACAGGCGTGCCGAATTGGAGGTTACCCATGTTCACACCCGGCTTGCCCAGTCCACGCATGGCCATGAGATAGACCATAGAACGTGCCCACTCGATGCCCGTGGCAGATCGGCAGGCGCCGCCCACGCTGTTGCCGGCGCCGCCGCAAGAAAGGTAAGTCTTCTTGGCGGCCCACTCCCGGGCAAGAGCGCGAACATCGCGTGCCGGCACGCCAGTTTCCGCCTCTTGCCACTCCGGCGTCTTGGGTATGCCGTCCTCGACGCCAAGCAGGTAATCACGCCACTGGGCAAAACCGGTCGTGTGACGCTGTACATAATCCTCGTCGTACAGGTTCTCTGCGACCCATACGTAGGCTATTGCGTGAGCCATTGCCACGCTGGTCGTGGGACGAGGAGCGAACCATTTCCCGCCCATCCAAGCAGCTGTGTGGTTGAGGTATGGGTCAATATGGACACACTCAACGCCTAATTGGCGGAGCCATTGTCTGCGAATCGTACCTTCCATGCCGGCATAAACGCCGTTTGTGGCTTCAGGATCGCTGGCCCAAAAAACCACCATTTCGCACTCTCGAAGCTGCTCCTCCATAGTGCCGTAAAATTCACCACCGCCGATGCGCATACTATGACCCCAGTGATGTTCGGCACCCCAGTACCAGCCCTCCCAACTATCCGGGTTGTTGACGAGACGGGTGTGCCCGATAGTGTTGAAAAATCGATGATGACTGCTGAGGTAGTAGCCTAGATTGCCCCAGTTGTGGTGCGACCCGTATGATGTGAACACCGCACCCGGGCCGTGTTGGCGACGCACACGCATGATCTCATTCGCGACTATGTCGAGCGCGGTATCCCAGTCGATCCGTTCGTACTCGGAGATACCACGGGTTTCGGGGTGCCGATCTCCGGCGGGATCGAAGTCGACCCGTTTCATCGGGTACAGCAGCCGGTCGCGTGAGTACACAGTCGAGAGGGATGACAAGGCGTATGGAGCGAGACTCGTCTTGCGCGGCGGTGCGAAAGTATGGCCGCGCGCCTCTATTGACCATGACTCGGCGTCGTCGTTGGTGAACTCAATGGGAGTGATCCGCAGGATCCTGCCGTCCTTGACGTATACGAACACCGGTCCGCCGTTGGAGTTGTTGGTGTAACGGGTGACACCGTTTCCGAGGTCCATGCCGGCGTCCGGCTCATTGGCCAGAGCGGCCGAGAGCAGGTCTGCCATCCAGTTGGTTATCTCCTCCGGCCCTTCTATCCAAAGGCGGAAGTTCTTGGCGCCCTCGATACGTTCCAGGTAATCAGGTCTTGTGGTCATCATGCTCAGAGCCGCCGACTCTGAGCTGAAGGCCATGGCAGCGTCGGCTCGCGGATGGATTCCCCGTCTTGAAGCTAGTTTGCCGTTGCGGATGACGAAATAACGGCCATCGAGCCGGTCGGCAATCTTGATCTGCAGGACCGCGTCCCGCTGCGCGAGAAGGTGTCTAAACTCCGGATCGGTCTTGGCCCGACGTCGCATGATCTGAGCAAGCCCCCAAAGAATCACATCAAGTTTCATGGACGTCTCCTCACGGACTCCCAGGTTGTGTTCATGGGATCCTCCCCCGTATTCTGGTGGCCTGGACTCGATCAGCGGATTCGGACAAGCAGCCTCTCATCATATGATGATCTCATCATATGATGAGAATACAGTGATGGGTTACGCGTGTCAACTTTTGCAGAGGCAGGGCACGATACGATGAGGTAATCCGGGCGCAGGTGTTGGTACTACCGCGTGTGTTAAAGTCGACCCATGAAGCTGATTGACACAAGCATCACCAGGGCTGAGCTGCGCTCGATGGCGGAAGGTCGCTTCGGCGATCTGGTCAAGGCGGTGGTCGACATCCGGAGAAACATCATGGCTGTCGACGCAGATCTGCATTCCGACGAGGAGGCCTTGCTATTGGAGCACGGTTCCGTGCAGGCCGACCTCTGGGGGATTAACCTCTATCCCGATCTCCCCTCTGCCGACTGGATCGAGTTCGATTCCATGATCAACATCCGCCCCTCTCAGGGCAATCGGTCGCGCGGGGTGGACGATCCCGGCATTCAGACTCTGATCGTCGATGTCGTCAACTCCCTTGTGGACGAATGAGTGCCCTTCACACTGGACTGACTGATACGAGGTGGCAGTCCTTTACGCTCGCCGAGCAGCTTGCCAATGTGGGGAGCGAGGTGGAGCGAGCCATCAAGTGGTCGCAGAAGGGCCGGACTGATCTCTGCACCAATGCTGTTCACCGTGGGCTGGAACTTCTCGACCTCACCATTGCCGATCCACGGCACCGGCGGCGTCTCAGAGAGCTTACCCGCTTGCGCGAAGTCCTTCTCGATTACTTTGTCGGCCCGAATGAGTTCGGTTCGTCCGACCTCGCCTGGCGCCGTTACTTCGGCGCATTCGGCATGGCGGCTGCCCTCCAGCGTGAACGGGCTCGTACGGCTGCTGGTACGCTCGAGACGCTACGCCCGAGCGAGGAATGATCCCCTCTACCTTGCCGGTCTTGTCTGTGCAGCCGTAGATCACAGCGTTGTTCTCAAACCGCTCGACGGCGCCTGAACAGTGCCGCCCACAGAAGCGCGTCCAAGATGAACGTGTGGAAGGCGAAGTAGCAGCTGCCTACTGCCGCGATCCAATAGGCCACATTCCCATCGTTGGGCTTGAGCGTAAGAAGCGCCCAGGCAAGTGCTATCGAGGCAAGTCCCACGACAAAGAGGACTGTGCGGACGGCAATCCACGCGCCCGAACTGGGTTTATCCACATAGAGGCTGGACAAGGGCATCCACAAAGCGGAGGGGAAGAGCATTAGCACGACGATCGGGATGAACCACACGAATCCAAGTCCTCCGCCAATCTCCACTTCATCGGGAGCGGGTTCGAAGAGGAGGTAATAGAAGACCGCGAGATAGCCGATCGCGGAGAGGATCATGGAGACGGTATAGACGGGTCTTAGCCTTGCGGAGACCCCGCCCCACAGGGCATTCGCGCCGCCCGGACTTTTTTGGAGCCACAGTATGTAGCTTCCTATGACTGCGACGCCCCCGGTAATATTCATGAGTAACAGGATGATCTGAGTAGTGTCCACTTCATCCTCCCTGGTTTGGTTGTTGGCCCTTCAAGGATGAACTCCGCGTTCTCTGGGCGAGTGCCTGGTGGATCTCCGGCATGGTCCCGGTGGTCCGTTGAGCCAGTTAGCCACGACTAGGATGGAAAAGCCATTCTGCAGGGCGACGACGATGATGGTCTGGACGGCCAAGTCGGGCTCACTCCGATGTTCCACCAGCGAAGGTTGCGGAAGCGCGGTTCGAGATCTTGAATCGTGTTGGTCATACCCGTTTCCCCATTTGGATCGACCATGTGTCTTTCCCCGACTTTTCCGGCGTTTCCGCAGTAGGACGCAGAATTCAGCCAGCCCCATCTGACTTCTATATACTACGATCTCCCGGTGATCTCAATGGGACTGCCGACTTACGGTTATCGCGAAGTCGTCTCCCCAACAGGAGCGGGATTATTGGCCCGATATCCCTTACAATGAAGAGGTCGTGGAGCCCATCTTCTCGTTGAAAGATCGGGGTGATCGATGTGGCCAGAATCGCCCTGGTGACCGATTCAACCTGCGACCTGCGCGAGGCCGAGTTTCGGAAGCATGTGGCGGCTGTGATACCGCTCCATGTTTGGTTCGGCGGGAGCAGTTACCTCGACCGCGTCGATTTTGACTCTACCCATTTCTTCAAGCTATTTCGGGAAGGCGGTCAAGCGGCGCAGTCTTCACAACCCAGCGTGGGCGAGTTCTTCAACGTCTACAGGGATCTTCTGGGAGATTACGAATCGGTGATATCGGTGCACATCTCCGCCCGTCTCTCAGGCACCGTGCAGACTGCCACCATGGCGGCCGAGGCGATTGATCCTCTCAGAGTGAAGGTCGTGGATTCCCGTAAGGTCTCTGTTGGCGTGGGCCTGGTGGTGCAGGCCGTCGGGGAAGCGATAGCAGCCGGGAAGACCTTGGAAGAGTTGGTGGCGATCGCCGAGACCGCCGCGGATCAGACCCGCGTGTATAGCGCCCTTCCCTCGCTGGAGGTGGCTGTCAAGGGAGGCCGAACGAGCGCTCGCACGGCCCGGTTCGCGGGCCTGGTCAAACTCAAACCTCTTATCGTTTTCGACAAGGATGGGGCGGTTCAGGCCGACGGGGCCACCCTCGGCTACTCACGAGCGATGCGCGCTGTCGCCGAGAGAGTCGCCCGCTTCGCTGCCGGCGCTCCCGCACGTCTGGCCATCTCGCATGCTGATGGGCTCCGTGATGCCCGCTACGTCAAGCAGCGTCTCCGCAAGCTCTTCGGCGATCTGGATATCCCGATATTGGAGGCCGGAGCCGTCATCACCACCCATGTTGGATTGGGTACCGTCGCGGTCGCAGTCCAACGCATCGGGAGTATCGGGGACGTAAGCGACCAAGATCGGAATAAGGACGGCGGGGAGTGAGCCTTGAGGCTGCCCTCCCCGCGCCTGCTGGCGATCGGCTCGTAAGTCGTGTTGCCATCTACCGCAGTTCATTCTGTGGGCAGCCTGGAGGATAATGTCCTCGCGAGCGGACTGGTGCCCGACTGGCTTCTGCGCCGGATCATCCTCTCGCGCGTAAAAAGTCTGGAGAGGAGCTTCGACCGTTTAACCCCAGAGGAACGAGTTGCTCGTGAGGCGGCTGTAGCGGCCGGGTTCGAATCCGCGCCAATCACAGTCAATGCCGACGACGCCAACCGGCAGCACTATGATCTACCCCCCGAGTTCTTTGAGTCGGTGCTGGGCCCGCGTCGCAAGTACAGCTGCTGCTACTGGACTGAAGCAACGACCGGTTTGGCTCGAGCCGAGGAGGCGATGCTTGAACTTACCGCCGAGCGTGCCGGCCTGAGCGATGGCCAGGACATTCTCGACCTCGGTTGTGGGTGGGGATCACTGTCACTGTGGGCCGCGGAACGTTACCCGCACAGCCATGTGCTGGCGATGAGCAACTCCCACAAACAGCGGCGATTCATTGAGGAGCTACGGGAGAAGAAGGGTCTAGGGAATCTTGAGGTGGTGACAGCTGAGGTGAGTGAGTTTGCACCGCAGAGACGCTTCGACCGAGTGGTGTCGATCGAGATGTTTGAACACGTGCGCAACCACCGAGCTCTCATGGAACGGGTCGCCGGTTGGCTCAAACCCGAGGGGAAGCTGTTTGTCCACGTCTTTTGTCACCGCCGACATCTGTATGCATTCGAGCCTTATGCAGATGGAGGTTGGATGACCCGGCACTTCTTCTCGGGAGGGATTATGCCCTCCTGGGACTATCTCACGAGATACCAAGCCGACCTGACTCTTCTTGACCGCTGGGAGGTCAACGGCTGTCACTACGCACTGACCGTTCGAGCCTGGCTGGAGAACCTCGACTGCCGCCGCAGAGAAGTGGCGCCTCTGTTGGAGGCTAACTACGGCCATGAACAGGCCCGTCTGTGGTTCGCCTACTGGCGGGTATTCTTCATGGCGTGCGAGCAAACGTTTGCGCTCGATTCAGGCCGTGCCTATTTTGTCGCGCACTACCTGTTCTCAAAGCCGGCGTGATGTGGTTTTAGCGTACTTGTCCGTTTGGCACTCATGTGTGCTGTTGAATTTGTCCCCGAGCTGCCCTCAGTCTGTCCCCGAGTTGTCCTCAGACTGCCCCCAACCTCGCCTCCGAGACGCGAAAAGCCGGCGCCTGGCCGGATCCCCAATAGCCGTTCTTGGCTTTCTTAAGTGGAGATAGGGATCTGAATCTCCGGGACCCGCTCGGCATCGGCAGTGCCGGTCCGGGGCGCGATTTACCGCTTGTCCTCGTCCAGAAAATCGTCCAGAAGACCCTTGTCTGCGGACCATCTGGCACCCTGTCGGGCTTTGTCGAGAAAATCCATGAACTTGATCAGTCGGGCCAGAGCCTCCGCTGAAAGCGCATGTTCCGCATGGCAGGCGATCTTGTTTGCCTCTTCGGAATCGAGCTGTAGCACATCCACGAAGAACCGCAACAAAGCTTCGTGCCGTCTCTTAATATCGAGAGCCAGACACCGGCCCTCGTCAGTCAGCGTGACCAGATCGTATGGCGCGTAGTTGATGAGCTTGTGCCTCGCCAGCCTTTGGAGAGCGCCCGTGACGGATGGCGAAGATACCGACAGGAATCTGGCGATGTCCTTGGGCCGAGCGGCCTTCTTCTCGTTCTCAATGGCAAGGATGGCTTCGAGATAATCCTCAAGGCTTTCGCTGAGGTCGCCAGCTTCAGGGCATATCTGCGCACGTGTACGGGTCTCGTTTTTTTGGCTCACGGGAGTGAACGGTACGGGTAGGTGCGGCAGTTACCCGGGTAGATGGGTCATGTCACCGCTCACGAGGTCCGCGTCCCTTAGAGAAGCCCCCAAAGAAGCCAGGGCCACAAAAGCCGAAACCACCAAATCCGTGGCCGTGTCCATATCGGGAAACAAACTCCTCCATCATCCTGCGGCGCTGTTCGAAGTCCTCGTCGGGGAACAGTCGCTGATATCGCTTGATGATACGATCGAGATACTCGCAAAAAGAGGCGAGTTCTCCATCGTTCAGACAGTCAAGGATCTTTTCTATCGCCGGCCGGTCTTCGTCTATGTCCTCGGTGGCTTTCATGCCCGCCTCGGTCAGCTTGATATTCATGACGCGCTTGTCCTCTTGTGACGGCTCGCGTGTGATGTATCCGCTCTTCTCAAGTTTCACGAGCAGTTCCGCAAGGGATTGCTTGCTCATATCCAGCAGATAGGTCAGTTCCCGCTGGCTGATCTCCGGCTTCATCCTGAGGATAGCCAGCACACGTCCCTGTCCCCTGTGAGGATTGTGCACCTTACTTCCTCCCATGAAGGGGTGGAATGACGTGCGGTGCATCAGCATTTGAAGCTGCCGCAGTTGCTCAGCGATGGTGGTTTTGATCTCGTTCATTGTTACCTCGTCCCAAGGCGTCACTATTGGTCCAACGCTAGACGGTCAGGTGCTTGACCGCTATTAGTATGGCCCCTGACGATTATTATGTCAAGTGCCTGACGAAGGTTCGAACTCAGCGTCGCCGCGAAAGATTGCGACCAGCTTTTCAAGCAGCGTGCGGTGCAAGCTGTCGTAGTCGGCCTCCATGGAGCGTAGGCGCGTTAGGCGAAGAACCGCGAGACCGTGGACGAGAGCCCAGAGGGCGTACGCCATTTCGTTCAGGCCGAAGCCTGGGCGTGCGATGAACTCTCCCGTGTCGATGCCTTTCTGCACGGCACGTTGCGGAAGCTGAAAGGTCGAGGTGCCATTCACGAACTCTTCCCAAGTGGCGTAGTCGATAGGAAGGATGCTGAATAACAGCGTGAACTGAGCAGGGTTCTCCTGCGCGAATCGCAGATAGCGCATGCCGAGCGCTACCACGAGGTCTCCAGCGGGTAGTTCGGCTATCGGTACCCCCTCCACGAAGCCTCCGAATGAAGCAGCCATGTCTACCCCGGCGCTACCAACCGCTTCCAAGAGGGTCTGTTTACTTGGAAAGTAGTGGTAGATCGCCATGGCTTCGACACCAAGCCGTTCGCCCAGTGCGCGCATAGTGAAGGCGGAGAGCCCGCGCTCGTCGAGCAGTTCGATCGCTGTTGCGATGATCCGTTCACGCGACAGGGCTTCTCGCGGCTGCTGCTTCTTGCGCGCGCGGTTCTTTGCTGCACTTCGCAGGTTTGTCTTCGATACGTGTGGCTTGACCAACCGTCCTCCTCCAGGTCCGATCATCGTAAACCAGGCCCGCGCGACTATCAGTATACTCGTTGACATTTTACTTCGTAAACTCTATGATTTTATGATGTAAGCTTACACCGTAAAATCAAGGAGAGGGTGCCATGCAAACCTACGCTGCCCAGGAGGCGAAGACGAAGACCGTCGACAGAAAGCCCGCTCTTCCCTACCGTTTGTCGATAGCTCTTTCGGCTGTTGCCGCAGTCACTTCCGCTCTCAGCCTCTTCTTCTTTGCCGTTTTTGAGCGTGATGCGCCAGGTGCGGTCGGCAATATGCGCTGACCATTCTGGCTGTGGCAATTCCACTGCTGGTGGGGTCGATGGTCATGACGGCTCGAGGGTGGGCGGGGGCGCGGTTCGTGTGGCTGGGCGCTGTGGCCTACCTTGCCTACAACAGCGTTCTCATCACCTTCGCCGCGCATTTCAACTCCCTCTTTCTCCTCTTTGTGGCGATGCTCTCGCTCGCGGTTTGGTCACTCGTGTCTCTACTGCGTGACCTTGATATCAAACGGCTTCATGTGCTCGCCCACCGTGTTCCCGTGCGTCTTGTAGCCGTCTACATGCTGGCTTGCGCGGTGCTTTTCGCCTTCGTGTGGCTGCGTGACATCGGGCCGGCGATGCTTCACAACACTATGCCGGCAAGCTTCGGCAACACCGGCATGCTGGTAGCTCCGACTCACGTGCTGGACTTCGGCTTCACCTTTCCACTACTCGTCGTTGGAGCCGTTTGGATCTGGCGCTGCCGCCCGTGGGGGTACGTGATTGCCGGAGCGCTGGTAATCATGCTGACCGTCGAGACGCTGAGCATCGCCCTAGACCAGACGTTTGGTCACTACCACGATCCTACGCAGCCATTGGGAGCGGTGCCCATCATGATTGCGCTCACTGTAATAGGAATGGCGATGTCGCTGCTGTTCCTACGAAAACTGAGTGTCGGACGTGATCGGACATGACCATCCAGGGGAGCGCAGGTGGCGCAGTAATGAAGCCAGCGGTGCAGAGCTTCGGGCTCACCCGTCGATTCGGAGACCGAGTGGCTGTTGACGGCCTGAATCTAGCCATCGAACCCGGAGAAGTCCTGGGTCTACTGGGACCAAACGGGGCTGGCAAAACCACTACCATCCGCATGCTGGCTGGCATCATCTCGCCCACCCAGGGTTACGCGATGGTGGCTGGCCTGAGAGCGGATCGCGAGCCGGAAGCGTTGCACGAGCATGTCGGGCTCCTCACCGAGACTCCCGGCTTCTA
>CAZOJR010000001.1:0-8490 GCA_964580165.1 uncultured Gaiellales bacterium | reverse complement strand
CGATCGCCTGAGCGCCCTAGACAACCTGCGTTTTTTCGCTTCCATGTATGGCAGTTGTGATCTTGCGCCACGCGTGGGCAGGTATCTTAATCTCACGGGCCTCTGGGACCGGCGCGATGATCGTGTGGGCACTTTCTCCAAGGGTATGAAACAGCGCCTGGCATTGGCGCGTGCCCTGATCCACGAGCCTGAAGTCCTTCTTATGGACGAACCCACCGCTGGTCTAGATCCGGAGGCGGCGCTGGAGGTGAGAGGACTGATCTCTGACCTCTCAAGTGAAGGTCGCGCAATCCTGCTGTGCACCCATCTGCTACCCGAGGCAGAGGAACTATGCCACCGTATCTGTGTGTTCCGCACGCGGCTAATTGCCGCTGGTACACCCGAAGCTCTGCGGGCACGGCTGTTCCGCCGCCGTAGAGTTGTGACCCTGTCCGCCGGCGGGGCGTCTGCTGAGAGAGTGGCCGCCGCTCTCACTACCAAGAGCTGGATCCATTCCACTACGGTGGAAGGGAACGCTCTTCTAGTGGAACCGATCGACCCCGAGATGAACGGCCCCGAACTGGTTCAGGCCGTGATTGACGCGGGTGGTCTCATCATCAGTGTGACCGAAGAGAAACACTCGCTGGAGGATGTGTACCTCACCCTGGTTCGACAGGCGCCCGACGTGGGAGTTGCATCATGAACTACCACCGCTTGCGCGCCATTGTCGCAAAAGAGCTGCTTGTTCTGACGCGGGACAAAAACAATATTTTCGTGGTTACTCTGCTTCCGCTGCTCGTTGTGGGCCAGGTCATTGCCATCATCTGGCTGGTACAGCGTTTCGCGGTCAGTTCCATGGTTGATTCGGCCTTGATTCAGGGTGCTTTGGAGAAGCTCGCCGGCGTGCTTCCTGAGGTCGCAGTAATGGACATGGCCGATCAGATACGAGTCCTTCTGCTGTCGCAACTCAGCTTCTACCTGTTGCTCATCCCCATGGTGATAGCGATCAGCTTCTCCACTTTCAGCGTTGTAGACGAAAAGCTATCCGGGAGCCTGGAAGCGCTATTGGCGACGCCGGTGAGAACCGGTGAGCTCTTGCTTGGGAAGGCCCTGGCCGGATGGTGTCCCGCCGTTGTGGTTACCTGGATATGCTCGGGAGTGACCCTGGCCGTGGTGTCACTGCTTGGATGGTCCCGGCTGGTATCCATGGTGGTGACCCCCGCCTGGATAGTGTCCCTCCTTCTTCTGACCCCCGGAGTGGCGCTGCTGGCATTCCTGCTCGGGATCATCGGCTCCTCGCGCGCCCGTGATGCCAAGAACGCCCAGAACCTCGTGGTCTTGGCTGTTGTGCCGGTGTTTGGAATTGTTGCCCTGCAGATCACAGGCGTGGTGTGCTTCAACCTCGTGGGGACCTTGGCTGTAGCCGCAGTACTGGGGCTGGTCGACTACCTCGTGCTTCGGATTGCCGTGCGCCTCTTCAGACGTGAGGCTATAGTGCTCAATTGGAAATGATGACGATCTCTATCCGCCGGGGCAGACTGCTCAGTGTAACCAGTACCGAGGCCGCACTGTACGATGCCGTTATGTGACTAGATGCTGTCTGAGAGTAGACTGCGGCCCGCAAGGACGTCCTCCAAGAGAATCCGGCGGGCGTACTCCGGCTCTTCGAATATCGGGCTGTGCGCTGACCGCTCGAAGGTATAGAAACCTCTGAGCGGCGCTTCTAACTGATTGAAATAGGCCCTTGCGAGTGTGTAAGAGACGGTGTAGTCATACTTGCCGTGGAAGAAGTAGACGGGGAGCTGCAGTTTCCGGACCTCTGCCGTCAGATCGGTAGCCTGGAAGGCGGTCCACAACTGATCGCGTGAGAATGATTTTCCGCGCCAAATGTTCACCCTTTCCCTGATGGTGTACGCCCGGGTCTTCCACACTGCCAAGAAGACGCCCGATATCACCGAATTCATGTCCCGGGTCGTACCCACCCCAAGGCTGTGCATGACTTGGTCCCGGATCCTCAAATAAGCTTTCGGCATCGGGGCATCTGGAGTCACGGGTGCCGCTTCGAGCATCTTGACCATTCTGGAGTCGTTCTTCTCCCTGCACTTCTGGAGTTCGTACTCATAGGAAAGCACCTCGGATCTGGCCTGATGCGTCACCTGCCCCATCCCGATGTAGGCACAGAAGCGATTCGCGGCTCGTTCTGCCACCTGGATCCCGAGAAAGCTCCCCCATGAGTGTCCCATCAAATAGATCTTGTCCCTGCCAAAGCGCTCTCGTAGGTAGTCGGCGACTGCAATCGTGTCCGAGATGAGTCTCTCCACTGTGAGTGATTCGGGCTTCATGCCCGGTGTGTATGACAGACCCGCGCCACGCTGCTCCCACCAGCAGACTACGAAGTTCTCCTCCAAACCGGAAGGATGTGTCTGGTTAAGGAAGTACTCCGGCATTCCGGGGCCGCCGTGAATGAAGAGCAGCACCGGATTAGTGGCGTCTCTACCCTCTATGAACATTCCTTGCTTCGTACCGTTGATGGTCACGCGGATCTTCTCCGAGATGCTCCCTGGCAGCGGCTCTCCATCGACGTCTACAAGTATCCGCAGTCTTCTGGGACTTAAGTAGGAGAGCACGCTGACGAGAACCGGCAGCGCTATCCCGGCTGCCTTGGATCTCCACAAACGCGAAACGCTCATCTGATAGATAGATTGGCTGCGGCAGGCTTAACGGGCAGATTGACTTCGATCTCGGTATCAGCAGCAGCTTCCTTCAGCTGGAGAAGGCCGTTGCCGCGGAGGGTGAAGGTCGTATGCAAAGAAAACGCGGTCTGGCTCTCGGACTCTTGTACGAAGTGCTGAAAGACGAATTCATTGCCCACACTCCCGATGCCCAGGGAGCCCAGGTGCTCCACCGAGAAGCTGATGCTGCCGTCGGCCGGATCTCGCGCAAATACTGGGTCGTTCCATGGACCGCCCTCAGGAGTAACCAGCGCCAGCTTTCCCCCGGTGTTCACTGGAATATGAAAGGTCAGGCGCATCGACTCGATCCGGTAGCTCTCGTCATGCTGAAGAGTCGTGCGAAGGTTGTAGGCGTATAGGCCTATGGGTTCAGCATAGATGAAGATACCGGCGATGGAGGGAGCCTCCCGGGTCTTGCCGAATTCGACCAACATCATGTTGTCCTCGGATAGCGAGTACGCTTCGTCTGGGCCGGGCTCCAACACCACAAGTTCCTCCGACACGAAAGGCGGGAGTCCGAGGCGACCGGGAAGAAGGAGTGTGCCCAGCATGACCACGACCACAGCCACCGCTAGGGTGATCCACTTGGTATGTCTCATCGTTTCATCACCCCCGTCAGGCTAGCATGAACTGCTGTCTCTGACTGATTTCAGGCGTGGCGAGGTTATCACGCGGATGAGCGGCGTGCCGTCGCATACATCTGGCGCCCATGTGTGCCGTTGGCTTGTCGCCGAGTTGCCGCTGATTTGTCCCTGATCTCGCCCGAGGGACGTGAAAACCCGGTAGCTCCGGCCGGGTCTCGACACGCAATCCCTGGCTTTCTGAAGCGGAGAGGGGATTCGGACATCCGATGATGCGATGATGCGATGATCCGAGTTCTGCGTGGTACTCACTCAAGTTGTTAACATTGCCTAACGGTTGTAGCGTGTTTCCTTTGGACGAGTGACGGAGAGAGCACATGAAAATGATGAAGACGGCATGTTTGGTGGCGGCAGTGGCGATTCTAGTACTGGGCTTGGCGGCCTGTGGCTCGTCGAGCACCGACGACCCGGTGACCTCCACCGCACCATCGACGGCATCAACGTTGCCGCCCAGCACACAGTCCACCACGACGACCACCGTTGCTCCCGTTGCGGACGTTGTAGTGTTCAACGACCCCATACTGGAGAATGGCATCCGCGCGGCTCTTAACAAGCCCACCGGGGACATCACCTTGGCCGAGGCAGCGACACTGAAGGAACTCGAGCTCAGTATCGAGTTCGAGTCACCCGAAGAGATGAGGATCAAGGACCTCAGTGGTCTCGAGCACTTCGTGAATCTTGAGACGTTGGGATTGCAGTTCCACTGGCTAAGCGACATCAGCCCGCTGAGCGGACTGACTCACCTCAAATCACTCGGATTGGGCGGCAACAGCATCAGCGACATCACGCCGCTGGCGGGTCTGACGGAGCTGGATTTCCTGTCGATCTTCAACTGCGAGGCGACAGACTACAGCCCTCTGGAGAATCTCATGTCTCTCAGGGTTCTCTTCATAGGCTTGTCCAAGATCAGCGATCTGAGCGTGCTCTCGGGGATGAAGGGGCTGGAACAACTGCAGTTGGACAACACCCCGGTAAGCGATGTGACCCCGCTTGCCGGTCTGACCAATCTGAAGACGCTTGAGTTGAAGGACACGGCCGTGACCGATTTCTCCCCGCTCAAAGATATCTACCCGAATCTCACGGAGAAGGACTTCGAGCTGAACTGACCGGGCGCCTTGGCTCGGCGTCCTCAGCCCGGCGGCCTCGCATGAGGGTGCGGAAGCCCCGACCTTGGTCGGGGCTTCCGCCGTTTCGTCCGCCGGCCACCCACTCCGCTGCGCTGTTTACCGCGTATGTTTCCCCGGCCCCGGAGACGACTTCGGTCACCTTCTCCCCGTTGTCAAAGCTCGATTCGGTAGCATCCTCCGTTGTGTTCCAGCCGGGGCGAACTCTATGCCCGCCTTCAGAGAGATGGTGAACTGCTCGGTTCCCACCCTGTCCGTTTCCTCGCTTGCTTCAGCTGTCATCTGCGTCGACGTTTCGTCGTCTATCACAAGGATATGACTGCCTACTGTACCCTCGGATATGCCCATCGTCCGGGCGATTTCTGAAGTGGAGGAGCCGGCCAGATAGTGGAGGGCGGCGGCAGTGCGTTGACGCTTGGGCAACTGCTGGACGACGGCCACGAAATCGGCATCCGGCAACCACTGCCCGAGGGGAGAAAGTCGGTAAGAACGGTATCGGTGCACGTTGCGTGGAACTCCGGTTCAGAGTAGCAATTGCACCAAGATATCTCAGAGTATAGTGTTCTGCTTTAGGAAGTGCGATGACCCGGAAGGAGAACATGACTTATCGACGTGCTCTGCGGGCGCTGATCCTCTATCCGCTGATGTTCGTCCTCTTCGTCGGAGGGATTGTCGCCTTTCCTCTGCTGCTGGTCTTCAGGCGCTATCACCAGATCTGGGGAGCGACGCCAGACGAGATTCGTGTTTCCATGCCCGGTGATACCGAACTAGGCAGGGCGTTTTTCCAAGCGACCAGAGCCATCACCATCAACGCGGGTGCGGACGCCGTCTGGCCGTGGATCGCACAGATGGGCTATCGGCGCGCAGGCTGGTATGGGTTCGATCAGTTTGACAACGACGGGATTCCGAGCGCCACGCAAATCCTGCCCGAATTCCAGGCTCCGCATGTCGGCGAGGTCATCGGAGAAGAGGGTCTGACGATCCGGGCTGTCGAGCCGGGCGCGTCCCTTGTCCTTTCGTTCGCCCACCCCATCACGAAGTGGGTCTTCAAGGAAGGTGTATGGCCCAAGTTTGGAGCCAGCAGCCTTTCCTATCTCCTGGTTCCTATCGACTCATACCACACCCGTCTGCTGGTACGCATGCGCTTCTCTGCGCCGCTCACCTCTCTACCTATACTGTGGTGGCCGTTCTTTGAAATTGGCGACTTTCTGAATGCGCACAAGCAGCTAAAGGGGATCAAGCGGCGAGCTGAGAGCCACGTCACCTGACCGCGCAGTGGTAAAGTTAGTGGCAGAGGGTCGGTGTTGAGGTCGACATCGGAGCCAGACCGCAGGTAAGCATCGCAACCGCGTCCCCAGCAGGCTCTTTTGACAGCGCACCTGGACCTGATACCGGGTCTTTCGCGTTGTTCCCGTTCGCGCCGGTGCCCTCGGAGGCTAGCGGGATCTTGTCAAGAAGAGCTGGCAAGATGTGTTCAATGCTTCCTCGTCCCTCTTTTGCCCAGGCCGGCTACGCCGAGCTTCACCGTAGGTGTCACGCTGCTTGGGGAGGCGAAGAATGACCAACATCAAGACAGACTACGATGCCATAGTGATTGGTGCGGGCATAGGAGGCCTAACTTGCGGTGCCCTTTTGGCGAAGGCTGGGCTTAGCGTCCAAGTGGCAGAACAACATGCCAAGCCGGGCGGCTACTGCACATCTTTCCAACGTGATGGTTTTACGTTTGATGCTGGATTTGACTTCCTCTGCGGATTCGAGCCTGGCGGGATGCTCGACACCATACTGGAGGAGCTAGAGTTAAAGAACGAGATTGCCTTTATTGATCTTGCTTTGCCCTCCAAGATCATCGGCAGCGACTATGAGATTCCGTTCTTGCCGGTTCAAGCTTTCGCGAGTGGATTGAAGACCATGTTTCCCGACGAAGGCGGCAACATTGACTTGCACCTTCGGGATTCTCGATCGGTTCTATCCGAGATGCTCGCTTTGATGGAACCAGCTCCTGATCTATTGGGCTTTGGCGGCAAGATGGAATTGATGATCAAGTTTCTCTTCAAGTCCGCCCATATGCGAAAGTACGCGGCTAAGTCCACCGCGCAGGCATTGGCTACGTCCTTTGGTCAGCCGAGGCTAAGAGCAATCATTGCCTCGGTTGACCACTATCATCCGAAGTGGGCCGCGACAAGCCCTATGCTGCTATTGGGCTTTGGCGCTTTTCAATATCCCACGGGAGGCGCCCAAGCACTGGCCGATGCTCTTGCCAAGGGAGTAACCAAGCATGGTGGTCATCTTGCCCTGAAGACGAAGGTCACGAAAATAGTGATTAGGGACGGCAAGGCGTCCGGAATCGAATTGGCAGATGGCACAGTGGTCGGTTCACGCTATGTGGTCTCCAATGCCGACGGCCGGCAGACGTTCCTCAAGCTGGTTGGCGAGAAGCATCTTAGTCAAAAGCTCGTGAAGGAACTCACCGACACGCCGTTGACCGATCCCATCTTTCTGATCTCACTGGGCGTTGATATGGATCTTAGAGCAATGGGGTTCGATGGGGCGTCGATCATCTACAACCGAAGCGACAATATGGATGATCTCTGGAGCGGTGACGCTGACAAATCCTCGCTTTGGATAATGATGCACTCACTTCGTGACCCGTCTCTGGCTCCTGAGGGGATGGCTACCGTACAGATCATGTCTCCCTTCCCCTACCGGTATATGAACTACTGGAAAAGAGGGCCGGACTTCACCAGAGGCACGGAATACCGGGAGCTCAAGGAAGAGTTGGCAGACAAGCTGATCGCGTCGGCGGAAGCTATCGTGCCCGAGTTGTCTCAACATATCGTCTGCAAAGACATTGCCACGCCGCTGACCTACGAACGATACACACTAAATAGCGAGGGAGCATCCTATGGCTGGCTCCCTCTACCGAAGGCCAAAATGCGGAGCCAGAAGACTGAGATCAGGAATCTGTACCAGGCGGGTCATTGGACCTTCCCGGGTGGATCCATCTTCGCGGCTGCTCTCTCGGGAAGAAACGCTGCTGAGCTGGTTCTCAAGGAATCCAAGCGGGGTTGAGGATGGCCGTGGCCTGAGATCTGCAAGGGTGGGAAACGGGCTCCCACAATCTGCACGCCCAACTCTCTCACTGTTGTCGTCAACCCCATCCCTCTCCTGCTCTCGCCGGGAGACCTATACGCTCGTTATGCGCTTGGTGGCCACCTTCCGCTTTGCGCACCTTCCTCTGCTGCCGCTTCCTCAGCGGCAGGTAGTGTCTGTGTGCCGCCCGCAGACAGGCGAATCTTCCGTCGATTGACCGCTTGATGCTGTAGTGTGTTGGCAATGGGCACGCGAATGACGGTGGTGAGCCACGTTGAACTCTGAGCGCAGGTAGGGGGACTGTCCATGCTGCCCGCGCTTCTCTGGGGAGGATTGGCGGCAAGCTCGTTGCTTGTCGGGTATCTGCTGGCCGAGCGGGGACTCTCCAACCGGACTCTCGGTCTGATCATGGGATTCGGCGCTGGCGCACTGATCAGCGCCATAGCGTACGAACTGGTGCCCGAGTCGGCCATCGGCGGTTGGGAGACGGCCGTGGCATTCCTGCTGGGTGCGGTGGTCTTCTTCTCGGCTGATTACCTTGTGGATCATATGGGTGGCGCGCATCGCAAAAAGATCACCGGCAAGAGGGTGGAGGGTTCAGGCGCGGCCATCTTTATCGGCACGCTCCTTGATGCTATCCCGGAGTCGCTCGTGCTGGGGATTGGCCTGGCTTTGGGTGGTTCCATAAGCGTGGCCTTTCTCGCGGCCGTCTTTGTCTCGAACCTACCGGAGGGAGTCGCCGGAACGGTGAACCTGGCTGCTGCTGGTCACTCTCGACGCAGCGTGCTCTGGATGTGGATCGTGATGATCATGGTCTCGGCTGCTTGCGCGGTGCTCGGTTATTCCCTTGTTCAGTGGGTTCCTGCCGCCGATGGCAGTGTCGTTCAGGCCTTCGCGGCCGGGGCCATGCTCACGATGCTGGCC